>NZ_BDQK01000014.1 GCF_003864295.1 Aphanothece sacrum FPU1
TAATTTAGATCTAAGGAATGCACATCAAGAACTGATTAAAAGAGAATTAGAATCTGAGAAAACCTATCTTTTTTTAACGGGAAATCCTGGAATTGGTAAAACAACTGCTATAACTGAATTTTTGAAACAAGAAAAAATTTTAAAGGAAGGATTTTTATTCATTTATGTGAGTCCAAGAATACAAGTTAATTTAGATATTCTGGAGAAATTTACCAATAAAACTACTAATCAACTTTGTGATGACCAAATTTTTACCATTACGACAAATTCTAATCTCATTAAACGTAACGGAGGGAAAATTACAGTTAATTATTGTTCCAATGAATATACAAAAGATAGATTTATTAATCAAAATGTTCATTTTATTAACCAAAGATCTGAAGAATTAGACTTTGAATATTCCAACTCTTCAAGAATATTCCGTCAAACTGAAGATACTGTAATAGATACAGGACAAAGAAATAAAGGGGTTTTACTTAGTCTTTCTCAAGCAATCAATACTATTATAAGTCAAGAAATTTCTAATAATATTGTTGCGACTGTAGCAATGCAATCCTATAAAAAGACGAAAAAATGTGATACTTTATCCCATTTAGAGAATATATTTTCTAGTGCGTATAATTCGAGTACGGAAAAGGTTATTGATAATGAGATGAAAAAGATATCCCAAAGAATTAAACATATATTTTTTATGCTGGATGAAATCACAGGAGATGAAAGTGGGGTTCATTTTCTTGATAGAATAAATAAGATTTTTAAAAAATTTAATTTAATCAATAACTCTTATGGATTTAACGCCAAAATAATTATTGCTGATGCTTCTATTGTTAATCCAGAAGTGATTAATCAGCATCTTTCTGATATTTCTCCTGAACCCAATAAAATATTTTTTAGAAAAGTAAATTCAAATGCTTTACCGTTATCATTACAGGAGTTTGAATTTAAAAATAAACAAGCAACTATCATTAATACTAATTCCTATCCTGCCACAAGTTTAAATATTACCTATAAAGTTCTTATTGAATCCATAAAATTTGATGAACAAGTTCATTTTCATAAGGAAAATAAACTAAAAGAAAAAGCCCAAAATCAAATTATAGATGATATTCAAAGACTGTTAAAAGAACATCCTGATGAACAGATCATTGTTTATATACAAGATAAAGCGCGATTACAAAAATTAATTAACAACATAAAAGAGTTGCAAAAATTTGATTATCAACACCATTATTTAGAAATTCATGCAAATCTTTCTGATACAGATAAAAAAGAAATTTATCAACATCTCAATAAACCCACACTTAAAGTAATATTTATGACTGCTTCTGCAAGTCGCGGTTTATCTTTTCCTAAAGTTAAACATATTTTAGTTGAAATTCCCAGATTTGAAGTTGAAAAAAACTTAATGGAAGTGATTCAAGTTATATATAGAGGAAGAGGAGATAATGATATTGATCAACAAGATAAACAATTAATTTTTTATCTTGCAGAACAAGCAATTTATGATGCAGAAGAAGATAAAAAAAATCGTCAATTAGCAATTCAAGAAAGTGTTCTATCATTAATTAATTTGTTGCTAATTTTGAAAACCTCAATTATGACTCGAATTATGGGGTCAGGTAAAATTGGTAAATATGATTTTATGATGATTCCTATTGGTGGTAAATCGGTTTCTGCTGCGGGTGAGACTTTTAGTAGTAAAATGAATAATTTAATTAAACAACTGAAGAAAGAATATAGAAAACAGTCTAATTATAAACAATTAGAAAAGGTTTATAATTATCTCGAATATCTTTTAAAAGAATGTGATATCACTTTAAACAATTTAATTAAATCTCAAGAGAAAGCAGGAGTATCTTATCTAGATATAAGATCAGACTCATCTGATACATTTTTAGAATTGATTGAAAGAAGTTTTGACAACTTATTGAATTACCTACCCCTTGAAAAAAGCCATATTAGTGGTAGTTTATTAGTTGTTCCTATTATCGGTAAAACTCTTGAAGAAAGATATAGAATACAACCAGACAAAAACTCATCAAAGTTAAGTTATGAACAATTAATCGAAAGTTTACAAAACCTTCTAGATGCGAAAACTCTACCAGAAAATATAAAATCAGGAATTGGAGATGCTATTGACTTTATTAATATTATTTTTGATAAAGCTGATAGAACTCAAAACTTTGAACAAGATAGTCAGGATGAAGATCAATATTATGCTATTCCCTTATTTGCTTTTATTAGTGCTGAAATTATGGAACAATATTTTGCTAATAATGAGGAAGAATCAGCAGAATATACATTTCGAGATATTCTCAATACTTATATACGTTCTCTTTACCCAGTTACTAATATGTTACCCATTGGTAATCAATATCAAGAATTTCCTTTCATTGTCTTTAGGAGTTATGGTTTAAATGAAATCAGAAGTAAATTATTTACTGATAAATATTTTTTGAATTCTAATGAAATTAATATTTTAACTTTAATTCTTTCAGCAAAAAATGACTAAAAAATGTGTTATTATTTAAAATTTAATTAATTAAAGATATCAATTTATTTTATTTTTCTACGCCTTTTCCTTGTCTAAGTTATTCTTAAAAACAACAAGAATAAATTAGTGGTTTTGGTTTAATAAAACTTATGTTAAAAGCCAGGTGAACCAAATTAAACTTATAATCAGAAGAAACAGAGTTTTTTTGTGATATAATGTTGCAGTTATTATCTAAAATTATTGTGAATAATCCAGTTCTAATCTCAACTTTTTTCCTGACCCTTCTACTCATGGTTGGCCTATTCTTTTTCCTTCGGGCCTCCGTTAAAGATAGGACTGAGCAAATGCAATTCAGCGCAGACATTGCCCCTATAAACTTATTAAGTCAATTACAAACTTATTTTACCCAAAAAGCCTATAAAATTACTGCAGTTGATCCCCAAAAACAACAGATAACCTTCGATGGTTTTGTGCGTCCTAGTTGGTTTTTGGCGATTTTTTTGAGTTTTTTAGCGGCTGTGGGTTTATTTTGCTTAGGGTTAGTTCTATCCTTTCTCTATCCTACTCTAACCCCTATATTCCTGGGTTTAAGCCTATTATCTCCCCTAACTGGAGTCTTTTACTGGAAACAAGCTGGACGAATTGAGCAATTGTATCTATCAGTTGCTCCCCAAGAGTCCGCTTCACAAACTTATACTGTAGTGACAGTAACTGCTCACCGAGATGAATTAATTCAACTACAAGAAACATTACCTATTTTACGAAAAATATCAGTTAATTAAGCATTGTAGTAGGGGCGGGTTTTAAATTAAAAAAGTAATTATCAATTATTGAAAGCCTATTTTTCTTTAACAAAAGCCAACCCACTATAAAGTTGAAAAGCTGCATCCCAAGGGGTATCTTCCCGACGCAATAAATTAATATGAGGGTTAATTAATTTGAGTAATTCCTGAAAATCAATGGCAGATTCTCCAAAAGGCGTAAACTCTGACCAAACTTTCCTATCTGGTAACTTCTGCCCCAAAAATTGCAGTAAATGACTCCAACTATTTTGAACTGTTCCTCGTCCATCGGTCGCTTTTTGGCTGTCACAAAAGCTAATACCGTCTAAAAAATGATAATTTTGATCGCATAGACGAATAATACTATTTTGTTGGGATAAATGGAGATCACATACTTTAGCATAGTCTAGGGTTTTGGTTTTCCGTTGTACTTTCCCTCGTAACCCAATATCCACACATTCCTCAAATAACGGGAGTAACCCTTCTACCCGTTGACTTATTTCTGACCACTCAAATGTCAAAATATCTCGCTGTCCCTTTTTGGGTTCATAAACAACGGTTACTTTATTCTCCACTGACTCAAAATACAAAACCTGATAAACCCTTAACAAGCTAATATCCCGCGTCAACGCCGTAAAACAAGGAATTTGCGACTGATTAAGTTTTTCAGAATAAAAACGGAGTTTACCAATAGCTCCTGTGCGATATAATCGCCAAGAACGGTTAGGTAATTGTAAGCGGGCAGTATAAGGGTCAATTTCCATGATTTCGCCGAATTTTTGCGCCGCTTTTTGTTTTAATTCGTTTGCTATCCCCTCTAATACCAGCATTCCCATTTCTAGACTACTCTTTTCCTCCATCGCTTGGGCTAACCCTTCTTTTCGTTTATTATCTTCAATTTCGGTGATTCTTTGAATTCCTTGACGAATTTGGGTAATTAACTTAGGATTTGAGATCTTAGGTAATAATTGTCCATAAATTGCCCTAGCGGGGCTTAAATTTCCTTGAACTTCCTCTAAACGCCCTTTATAAAAATCAATCCAAGGGTTATCTGGTTCTAGTTGGGTAAACTCCTCCAGTAGTTGATGTGCTATTGGATAGTTTTGGGTATTGATAGCGTCGATAATTTGCTCAAGCATGGAAGAAAGGAATTAAGTTGCACAATTATACTCAATAGCAGAAGATATTAGGGATAAAGCAACAATGGGCGCAGTTACCGCACGGAGAATACGGGGGCCAAGAGTGACGGGTTGAAATCCAACCGCGATCGCATCAGAGACTTCTTCATCTGTCCAACCTCCCTCACATCCTGTCGCTATAATAAGCGGAACAGTCTGGGGTGTAGACAAATAAGTCAATAAATGATTGGTTTTTTGCCGAGTAATACAAATATAGCAATTAATGTCATTGTCTGCTACATTTTTTAAAGATTGGGCCAAAGAAACTGGTTCAAGAATGATCGGCACAATTTGACGTTCTGACTGTTCTGCCGCTTCGATCGCAATTTTACGCCAGCGTTCTACTTTCTGAAGACTTGGTTTGAGTATTGTTCGCTGACTGATGACTGGAATCAGGGTATTTACACCTAATTCCGTACAACAACGTACAATGTCTTCAAAGCCATTGCCTTTAGGAAGGGCTACTATTAATGTTACAGGAATCGGTAATTCAGTCGATTCTTTTAACGGTTTGATAATCTGTGCGGATTCATTGATAAATTGTGCTAGATAAACTTTTCCTTGTCCGTCCATCCCGACAAAATTATCACCATCTTTTAGCCGTAATACTCGCTTTAGATAATGTTTTTGTTGGTCGGTTAAAACAATAAAATCGTCTGGATTTTGTAAAGTTTCAAGGACTAATCTATACACAAGGTGAACTGCTCCATTGTCAATTTTCGTGGCATATTAACTTCATGATTTTAAGAAAAAGTTAAGACAACCACTAAATTTTAGACCCTAATCTTTATCTATTTCTATTCTAATCGAGGGATAGCTTTCCAGCCAATTGATTTTTGTCCAATGCGAAAAATGATAGAATTTGCTAAGCCTAATTCTTGGATAGCATTAATTAATAAAGGTTCTTGTTCTTGGATAACATTGAGCAAATGAGGACATTGAGCAAAATCTAAACAAATCACCGTCGAACAATCCCACGGTTCCCGAAAAATTCGACACTGAGAAGGTAATAAGCTAACTAACGTGCGTAGTCGTTTAATAGCTTCTTTTTCTAACTCAACACTCGTACAATTAAAGGGTAAATGTGGATTGTTCATAAAATCACTGAGTAACTCTTTATACAAGGTAACACTATTGAGGGGATATCATTGTGATTGTTTTAACTAATTTTTCTATTTGTTAAGATTAAATAACTTGAGGGTTTCTGCTTAGAGAGTGAGTTCCTGATTGACTAACCGAGTCTGAAAGCCTTTTTTGGGTGTCCATTCTATAGCCCCTTCTTGTTGTATCGGATACATTTTAATTTTATTTCGCTGTAATTGTCGTTTCAGTTTGTTGGGAATAAAAGGGGTGTTAAGGATCACTGCTTTCACTTGTATTTGTCTTAACCAACTCATCGGAATACTTTTTTGAGATCCTAACAATATTTTGGGAGAATTGTCTAGATATTTTTGGGGTATTTTTCCGTTTGTGTCCTGACTGTTTATCCATAACCATGATTGATTCTCAATTTGCCACCATAAGATCAAGGGTTCATTTGCTAATAATTTTATTTGAGTTGACCCGATTCGGATATTTTCTCCGATTAACATTGATTGAGTATTCTTCTTTGGAGTTCCTGAAGGAGACAAAAATTTATCAACTGTGGGAATAGCATTAATATTTAGCCAGTCCTTAATATTTTCCTCATTGAAAGCGATCGCCAGAGGAATATTGTTAATTCCTTGTTGAGATAAAAAAGGTACAAGAGTATATTTAATTGTTTGTTGATCGCCTAAATTAATTATAGCAATTTTTCCTCGGTTTTGAATGACGACAATTGGATCGGGTTTAGCGGTTAAAATTGTTACTTTGACTAGGGTTAAATTTTGGAAAATAAGAGGAAATGTAATTAAAGAGATAATCAATAATCCCACTAATGGCCAACGCGATCGCCAATATTGATTTAACCAGACTAAACCTAACAATACATAAATAATTATTAGAACTATCAAAGAAATTTTACCAACTACTAAGATACTTAAAGATAAGTTAGCAAAGAAGTGAACTATATTTAATAATAAATCAAGGGGATAATAAAAAATTTGGGCTAAATAAGACCCCAATAAAGGAGATATCAAAGCCACAATAGCATTAATCATACCGCCTAAACTAATCAACATAATTAAGGGAGTGGTAATAATATTGCAAATAATAGTATAAAAACTCAAGGTATAAAAAAAATACATAATCAGAGGAGATGTCCCAATAGTTACTGCTACAGGGACAGCAATTATAGAAGCGATGTTAATGGGCAACCAATCTAATTTTTTTTCTATGGCAGGACTGAGAACAATTAAGCTAAAAGTAGCAATAAAACTTAATTGAAAACTTAAACTCCAGATCCATAAAGGGTTGTAAAGTAATAATAAAAATCCGGCTAATAACAAGGATCTTAAAGTATCAGTCTTTTGTTCAAATTTCATTCCTATTAAGACAAATACTCCCATTAAAGTTGCTCTAAAAATTGAAGGTTCTAACCCTGTTATACCAGTATATAATAATAAAATAATGCTGCCAAATATTAATTGTTTATTAGGCGAAAAAATTTTAGTTAACCAAAGGATTAAACCTAATAATAAAGCCACTTGAAATCCAGAAGCAGCCAAGACATGAGATAATCCTGCTCGCATAAATGAATCCCGAATATCCGGCGATAAATCAACAGCTTGTCTCCCTAATACTATAGAACTTAATAATGATCCTTTTTCCTCACCTAATCCCTTAATAAAAGTATTAGTAATACGGTTTCTTACTTTTGTCCATCCGAAAATAGGTAGTTGTCCTTTAAACTTAATTTCATTGCCTTTTAAACCGACAAATGCTCCTTCTTTAGCCAGATAATTTGAAAAATCAAATGCCCCTGGATTCTGAGGCGATCGCGGTTTATATAAAACTCCATTAATTGTTATTCTCTGTCCAGGTTCAAGATCATTATCTTGGTCAATAGGAATCGTAACATATATTTTTCCTGTGACATCTTTTTTATTAAGAATATCTTGATTTATTTGAACAGATTTAGCCTGTAACCAAAAGCGTTTCCGTTGATTTGAAGTAAGTCTTGGTTCAGATAAAACTTTACCTGAAATATTCACTAATTGAGGGGGGTATTTATCTTTAAAAAATAGACTAATATCATCATAATTAGGCTGAGGTATACGAAACTGAAAATAGACAGATCCCAAGATAGCAAATATACAAATAATTAGCCAAAATTTTCCTTGAGGACATCTACGCCATCGCCTTTTAAGAAAGAGAAAAGTGAAGAATGTGAATAAACTTAATCCAACAATAACCATAGCCCATTGTTGCCATGAAGGGTTAGGATTGGGAAAGCCAAAAATACCTGTTGATAATAATCCTATTCCATAGGCTAAACTAACAATTGTCCAACGTTCTCGGTTCATCCCAGGCCTGTCTCATAACCCTACATAGTTCAGACTAACTTAAAAATAAATACATATCCACTATTATTACAATATTTTAATAAATAATTACTATAATTAAGCGTAGGGTGGGCAGTGCATTGGCCTACTGGTTACAATAGCAAAATTTTGAGAAAACCCCCTTGACAAAGGTGATAGAATAGGATATCAAAAATAAAATACATAAAGTAAGTCAGCCTAATTGCTCAGTGTAATTATTAGACATCGACCGAACTTAACCTCAAACCCTTGTAGCATCGGGGTCAAATCTGGGATTTTGGAGATGTCTATTAAGTGATGAGAAAGCGGTCTTAAATTTGAGATAATCTCCCAGCATGTTGGGGTAAAATGTAAGCTATGTTACAAAATCTTGGAAAGTGGGTTACGGCGCGGACAGGAAAACTAGATTAGAATTCACAAATTATGACCCGCGCCTAACCCAGCCTACGATATATAAGATTTTGTTATCACCACAGGTACGGGAGACCAAAGTTAAAAAAGAGTCAATTTTAAGGATTTTAATGACTAGAGAGAGATTTGAGTATCTTTGGGAAGGAATAGACGAATCTCTATATTTTCTTAATAATATTGGTAATAAAGAGGATAAAACTGATAGAATTAGCTAGAAATGATCTAGATTAGAGTATCATAGTTGATTAGTTTTCCTATCTCAAGGATAACTGATTAATGATTTAAAATAACTTAGTTAATTTGGGTTTATTAACAGATGCACTTACGATTTTCTCAAGATATTGAAAGTTTACTTCATCGATTAATGGCTCATCCTCTAACCTTAAGAGAAATTTTAGCAGAAACCTCAGAACGGGGATTTTGCCTGACCATTACTTTATTAATTTTACCCTTTCTTTTTCCCCTGCCCCCTGGATTTTCAACCATTTTAGGAGGAGGATGTTTATTATTGTCCGTGCAAATGGCCCTGGGAAGACGAACCCCCTGGTTGCCCAAACAAGTCGCTCAATTTCAGTTTCCCAAGGCTTTTACGGAACAATTGCTCAAAAATGTGAAAAGAGTGACCAAATTGATCGAAAAATTTTGTCGTCCTCGTATGTTAAGGGTAGCTAAACATCCCTTTGTCTGGCAAGGAAATGGACTCTGTATGGCATGGTTAGCCATTTTACTCATGTTACCCATCCCCTTAACTAATCCCATTCCCACTGTTGCTATTTTAGTCTTAGCCGTGGCCACATTAGAAGCTGATGGACTGCTGATGTGTATTGGGTACTTATTTACTATTATAAATACCCTAATTTTTGGTTTAATTGGTTATTTATTGTGGCAAGCCCCCCAATATTTACCCCAAATTCTCAGATAATTTAACTATAACGATTGCTCAATTTCTGCCCCTATGACCAAAAAAATAGGTTTTAAGCCTCATATCAGCAAGGGGATAGAAATAAAAATATTCGTTGTTTCAAGCTACCGACTTGTTGGCGGTAGTAACTGATAACTGATAACTGATAACTGATAACTGAAATGACCTTTCCCACCACTTCTACTCAAGTTTCCACCTCTTTTCCTGACATTACCTCTCCTTGGCACTCCTTTTCTGCCGAAGAGTCCCTAGACAAATTTCAAAGTGACCCAGAACAAGGGTTAACCCAAGAACAGATCAACCAAAGACAGCAATATTTTGGTCCCAACGAACTCAAAGATACGGGGGGACGTTCCCCTTTGACCATTTTATGGGAACAATTTACCAATATCATGTTGGTAATGTTGATGGCTGTGGCGGTTATCTCTGGTATCTTAGATTTACGTCAAGGGACATTTCCCAAAGATGCAGTGGCCATTTCTGCGATTGTCATTTTGAACGGATTATTAGGCTATTTACAGGAAAGTAAGGCAGAAAAAGCCCTTGCTGCCCTAAAAAACCTTTCTTCCCCTAAAGTGCGGGTGATTCGTCAGGGAATCGTTCAAGAGATCTCTGCCAAGGAATTAGTACCAGGGGATATCATGCTACTCGAAGCAGGGGTACAACTGGCGGCCGATGGTCGCTTACTCGAAGCCCAAAACCTACAGATCCGAGAATCTGCCTTAACCGGAGAAGCAGAGACGGTTAATAAGCAAGCAGATATGATTTTAGGGGAAGATGCATCCTTGGGCGACCGCTTAAATTTAGTCTTTCAAGCGACAGAAGTAGTACAAGGACGAGGCAAAGTCTTAGTCACTAAAACGGCGATGGAGACAGAAATAGGCCATATTGCTGCCATGATTCAAGGGGTAGAAACGGAGGACACCCCCTTACAACAGAGAATGTCCCAACTAGGGAACGTTTTAGTAAGTAGTTCTTTGGCTTTAGTGGTATTAGTGGTCATTGTGGGGGTATTAAGGTCAGGATGGCAGCATTTTGAGGCATTATTAGAGGTTTCCCTCAGTATGGCGGTGGCGGTAGTTCCTGAAGGGTTGCCGGCCGTTGTGACTGTTACCTTGGCCATTGGCACACAGCGAATGGTACGTCGTCACGCCTTAATTCGTAAATTACCGGCCGTAGAAACCTTGGGGTCAGTGACTACCATTTGTTCCGATAAAACCGGAACCTTGACCCAAAATAAAATGGTCGTGCAGAAGGTTCAAACAGATAGTTATTGTTATGACGTGACTGGAGAAGGATACATACCAAAAGGAGATATAATCGCTCAAGATAGCGATGAATACGAGATTAGCGGCTCAATTAAACAACTTTTAACCGCTTGTATTTTGTGTAATGATGCCTTATTGCAGAAAAAAGATGATAATTGGGAAATTCTCGGAGATCCCACAGAAGGGGCCTTATTAACCCTAGCAGGTAAAGGAGGACTGTATCGGGAAGATTTTGTCTTAGAAATGCCCCGTGTTGCCGAAATTCCCTTTTCCTCCGACCGAAAACGAATGTCAGTCATCGTCAAAATAGGAGAAGTGGAGGATGTGAACCTTCACGCCTATGAGATGTTTACTAAAGGGTCGCCAGAGATTGTTTTAGAACGCTGTACAGCCTTACAAGAAGGAGAAGGATATATACCCCTCAACGATGCACAAAGAAAACGTATTTTAGCTCAAAATGACCAATGGGCGGCTCAAGGATTACGAGTATTAGGATTTGCCTATAACTCTATGGCTGAGATTCCCGATGAAGCACTAGAAGAAAATGCGGAAACAGGCTTAATTTGGCTAGGATTGGTAGGAATGCTCGATGCTCCCCGAAAAGAGGTCAAAGGCGCGGTATTACTCTGTCGACAAGCCGGAATTCGCCCCATTATGATTACAGGGGATCATCAATTAACTGCTAAGGCGATCGCCACAGATTTAGGCATTGCCCAAGCTAATGACACCATTCTCACTGGACGAGATTTACAGCAGATGACTCCGGCAGAATTAGAGCAAATTGTCGGTAGTGTGAGTGTTTATGCCCGTGTTTCCCCAGAACATAAGCTTCGCATTGTCCAAGCTTTACAAAACCGAGGAGAGTTTGTCGCTATGACGGGGGATGGGGTCAATGATGCGCCGGCCCTGAAACAAGCAGATATAGGTATTGCGATGGGTATCACCGGAACTGATGTTAGTAAAGAAGCGAGTGATGCCATTCTCTTAGATGATAATTTTGCCACTATTGTCGCAGCAACAGAAGAAGGACGGGTCGTTTATGACAATATTCGTCGCTTTATCAAATACATTTTAGGTAGTAATATTGGAGAAGTTCTGGTTATTGCGGCTGCCCCCCTGATTGGTTTAGGAGGCGTTCCCTTGTCCCCCTTACAAATTCTTTGGATGAACCTTGTTACTGATGGTTTACCTGCCTTAGCTTTGGCTATGGAACCGGCAGAACCCAATGTGATGCAACGTCCCCCCTATAGCCCCCGTGAGAGTATTTTCTCAAGAGGTTTGGGCTTATATATGGTAAGAATTGGCATTATTTTTGCTATTTTAACCATTATCTTAATGATATTCGCTTATGATTACGTCAAAACACCTGGTTTAACTGGTGATCCCGAACGTTGGAAAACGATGGTATTTACTACTCTTTGTTTAGCACAGATGGGTCATGCTTTAGCGGTGCGGTCTGATAGTCAATTAACTATAGAACTCAATCCTTTTTCTAATCCCTATGTTTTGGCCGCAGTAAGTTTTACCACTTTACTACAGTTTTTATTAATTTATGTTCCACCTTTACAGGTATTTTTTGGAACTCATCCTTTAAGTTTGAATGAACTTTTAATTTGTTTAGGGTTTAGTGCTTTGATGTTTGTTTGGATTGAATTAGAAAAGTTAGTGCATCGCTGGTTTCTATCCAAAAAATGATTGAATCATAACCGTTAATCATTGAGGTTTGTAGTTATTAAGGTTTATTAAAGAACCCGAAGCCCTTACTACAAACCGATTTTACTAAAAAAAAACTGTTCTCATCTGCAAATTTATGCCAACACCAATCCTGTTAACTCTAACTGTCATTATTGTTGCTTTAGTTGCCTTTATCTTTGAATGGTTGCCCGCCGATTTAACCTCAATTTCAGTAGCTGTTGTTCTGATTGTCTTAGGATTAGTAAAACCCGATGAAGGTATTTCAGGATTTGGTAATTCGGCCACTATCACTGTCATGGCCATGTTTATCCTAAGTGCTGGAATTACCCGAACAGGGGTAATTCAATTTGTACGGGATTTCTTAATAAGATGGGGAGGAAAAAACGCCAATCAGCAAATTTTAGTGATGGGATTAATTGTCGGACCTATTACTGCTTTTATTAATAATACTGCCGTTGTTGCGATATTTTTACCCATTGTAGAAGCTTGGTGTAAACAACAGAAAATCTCAGTTTCTAAAATGCTCATTCCTCTCTCTTATGCAACAGTTTTAGGGGGAATGATTACGGTGATTGGAACCTCAACAAACATTTTAGCTAGTGGTATTTCTAAACAATTAGGTTATGGGGAATTTGGTTTATTTCAGTTTACGGGTTTAGGGATTATTACCTTTATCTTAGGATTGATTTACCTAACTATTGCTGCCCCGAAATTATTACCCGAAAGGATTCCGGCTCAAGATAATTTAACAAGTAGAAACTATGACTTAAAAGATTATGTAACAGAAGTAATTATTTTACCTAGTTCCAGTTTAGTTAACCAAACACTTAGGCAGAGTGCTATTCAAAGAAAGTTTGATATTGATATTCTAGAATTAATTCGCAATGATACTCATTTTTCTCAACCCCTTGCAGATAAAGTTTTAGCCGTTGGCGATGTTCTTTTAGTACGAGGAAGTCGGGATAATTTACTACAAATTAAAGATGAAAGAGGCATAGAAATATTAGCTGATGTTAAATTTGGTAAATTAGAAGAAGAAATGACTCAAGATGAAGAAAAAATAGCTGAAGTCTTGGTATTATCTAACTCTCGGTTAATTGGTTCTACCCTCAAAGATTTGAGATTTAGACAACGTTATAATGCAACGGTTTTAGCCATTCGTCGAGGGGAAGAATTAGTCAGAGAAAGGCTGGGAAAAGTATCCATACGTTTTGGAGATTTATTATTAATACAAGCCCCCAAAGAAAGTTTTATTGGATTACAAACTACTAGAGAACTTTTAGTCTTAGAAGAGAAGGAATTAGAAGGCTTAAGAACGGATAAAGCTTGGATGGCTCTAGTCATTATTTTAGGGGTTATTATAACAGCAGCATTCGATATAATGCCGATTTTAGTCAGTAGCTTAATCGGGGTTATTTTGATGGTAATAACAGGTTGTTTGAAACCCGGTGAAGTGTATGGTTCAGTTCGTTGGGATATCATTTTTCTCTTAGCAGGTTTAATTCCTTTAGGAATAGCCATGGAAAATTCAGGAACAACTGTATGGTTGGCTAAATATTTAGTAGTCGTTGGAGAGAATTTATCGGGTTATTGGATATTAATGTTTTTCTATTTAATTACCTCTTTTCTAACAGAACTTCTGTCTAATAATGCCACAGTTGTGTTAATGATTCCGGTAGCTGTAGAAGTAGCAAAAACTCTACAATACAATCCTCTGGCTTTTATGTTTGTCGTCACTTTTGCTGCTTCTAATAGTTATTTAACTCCGATTGGATACCAAACAAATACGATGGTTTATGCACCCGGAGGTTATAAGTTTTGGGACTTTACCATCATCGGTTTGCCCTTGAACCTAATGTTAACAATTGTTACTCCAGCCCTCATTATCTGGCTGTATGGAATTTAATCTTAAGTATTTATCATCGTTTTTGTATAATAAGTATCCAAATTAACATAAATTTAGGATGCTCAATTCCAGGATTTTAGCTATACTTTAACTGATGACAAGTTATTGGAGATTAGTATAGCTAAAATTATCTTTGTTAAATAAAGCTTAAATCTTTGTAGAGTCGGTGAGATAAATCTTAAATTGAGAGACTCAAGCAAAAATCAAATATCAGCCATAACCAACTATTAATAATAGTTTTGTCTTTTTTAAGATTAATTTGATAAACTATTTCCAAGACTTTACCAAACAAAGGAGAATAATAACATTAATGAATTTACCCGCACTTATTTCTATATCAAGCTTTATCGGTGTCATGTTTTTTATTATGACCGAAAGGCTGCACTTAACGACAGCAGCTTTTTTAGGGGCATTAATTTTAGTATTTACCCATGTAATGACTTTGCAAGAGGCAGTTGATTATATCAGCAAAAGTCATGGAACTTTAGCCCTATTTTTTGGAGTAATGATCTTAGTTAGGGCTTTTGAACCTACAAAGGTTTTTGAATATTTAGCTACTCAAATGGTGTTACTTGCTAAAGGCAGTGGTAAGCTTTTAGTATTAGGAGTGATAGCCATTACAACCCCAATTTGTGCGGTTTTACCTAATGCTACGACGGTCATGCTTTTAGCACCGTTAATTCCTCCAATTGCGCAAGAAATAGGAGTAGATTTTGTTCCTTTACTCATTCTCATGGTATTTGTTGCTAACAGTGCAGGATTGTTAACTATAGTTGGTGATCCTGCTACTTTTATTGTAGGAGATTCTATTAATTTAAGTTTTATTGAATATTTATCCAGATTAAGTTTAGGAGGAGTTCTTGCTGTAGTTACAATTTTAGCCATGTCTCCCTTCCTATTTTCTAAAATATGGAACACAAAATTTACCCATTTAGATGAGTTACCTCGAACCAAAATTAATCATCCTAAAGTGTTAATGGTCGGAGGAGTAATCATTGCTTTTGTCTTGTTATTTTTTGTCATCGGTGAGTCTTTACCTGTTCCCATTTCTCCGGCATCTGTAGCTTTATTAGGAGCAGTACTAGCTTTAATATTAGCTAACCAAAGTAAAATTGACACGGTGAATAATATCCTTAAAGATTTAGACTGGAGTACCTTGGTATTTTTCATGTCCATCTTTGTCATAATTGGAGGTCTAGAAAAAACAGGAGTAACTAGCTATTTATCAGGTGTTCTCGCTGTAGTTATTGGCAAAAATATAATCTTAGGTTCCTTGATTTTATTATTTTCTGTTGGTATCCTATCCAGTGTTGTTCCTAATATTCCTCTAGTCGTAGCCATGGTTCCTTTATTAAAGGAATATATCGTTAATATTGGTATGGCAAGTCCTGATATCTTAAGTCCTGATTTTTCTGGAAGTTTTCCTCCCGAAGTTTTACCATTATTTTATGCCATGATGTTTGGGGCAACATTAGGAGGAAATGGAACCTTAATAGGGGCATCTTCTAATATTGTTGCTGCGGGAGTTTCTGAACAGCATGGTAGACCTATTTCTTTTCAAACATTTTTGAAATATGGACTTCCCGTGATGGCAATGCAATTGATAGTTTCTGCTTTATATGTTGTGATTTTCTTCCTCATATAGCAATCCTACTAAATCATTCAATTCAATCAGTTTACGCTTATGCACATTGTCGTTTTAGTATTAGTTCAAATCTTGGTAGTAATTATCCTTTCCCGTATTATGGGACTAGGATGCCGCGCTATTAAGCAACCTTTAGTTATCGGTGAAATTGTCGCTGGTATCATGTTAGGTCCTTCTTTATTAGGCTTAATTGCACCGGATTTGATGACAACTTTGTTTCCGGCTGAAACCTTACCAGTTTTAAACGTTTTATCTCAAATTGGTTTAATATTTTTCATGTTTTTGATAGGGTTAGAGCTAAACCCTTCCTATTTAAAAGGGCAACTTGATACTGCCATTTTAACCTCTCATGTCAGTATTTTAGTCCCGTTTTCTTTAGGTAGTTTACTCGCTCTTTTACTCTATCCATTAGTGTCTAATGATGGGGTTTCATTTACAGCTTTTGCCTTGTTTTTAGGCTCAGCAATGTCTATCACAGCCTTTCCTGTTTTAGCCAGAATTATCACTGAAAATAACCTGCAAAAAAGCCGTTTAGGAACCCTTGCTTTAACCTGTGCTGCGGTTGATGATGTTACAGCTTGGTGTTTATTAGCTGTAGCAATAACGGTTATCAGGACTAATAGTTTTATTGGTGCTATTCCCACAATTATCGAGTCAATTATTTACATCATTTTCATGTTAACGGCTGTGCGTTGGTTGTTAGAAAAACTGGCCATTCATTATCAACGCACCCGCAAGTTAACTCAATTAGTTTTAGCCTGTATTTACATTGGGGTTGTTATTTCCGCTTTAATCACTGAATTCATCGGTATTCACTTAATTTTTGGTGCTTTCTTATTAGGGGCAGCCATGCCAAAAGACCCTGATTTAGTGAGAGAAATAGCCGAAAAAACAGAAGATTTTATTTTAATTTTTTTGCTTCCTATCTTTTTTGCTTATAGTGGGTTACGCACTCAAATAGGTTTATTAAATCGTCCCGAATTATGGCTTTTATGTGCCGCAGTTGTAACAGTTGCTATTAGTGGAAAATATATCGGAACTTATTTTGCAGCCAGATTTTGTGGAGTCAACAAAAGAGAGGCTTCGGCCTTAGGTTGGTTGATGAATACTCGCGGACTGACTGAATTAATTGTCTTAAATATTGGGTTGAGTTTTGGTGTTATTTCTCCCCTATTATTTACCATGTTAGTTATCATGGCATTGGTAACAACATTTATGACTTCACCTCTGTTAGAATGGACATTCCCTAAAGAGAAGATTCGCTTAGATGCTTTAGCAGAAGAAACCCCTGAAATAGCTACCCCTAATTATCGAATTTTAGTGCCTGTTGCTAACCCCAATACTCAACAAGGTTTGTTACAAATAGCAATGATCATTGCCGGAAATTCTTTAGCAGTAGTTCATCCTTTAAGTTTAATTCAATTAGACGAAGACTATCTTTTTCAAAGTACACCAGAAGAAGCAAATCGTCTTATAAAACAACAAGAGGAAAAACTCAATGAGTTAATTCAAACTTTAGAACCCGTAGAATTAAAGCACATTATTCATCCTCTAGTTCGTATTTCTAATGATGTGCCGAGAGAAACAGCGAAAATTGCCTCAACTGAACAAATAAACTTAATTATTGTGGGTTGGCATCGTCCCGCTTTTAGTGATAATCGTTTAGGGGGACGAGTGGGACAAATTCTTAATACTTCTCACGTTGATGCGGCAGTATTAGTAGATAAAAATATGCCACAAATCAAATCAATTTTAGTCGCCTATGCAGAAAATATTCATGATGACTTAGCTTTATCTTTAGCCTTAAGAATGTTAGGAAATGATCCTTCAATTACCCTAAAAGTATTTCGTTTTGCTCCAGAATCAACGCAAGAAAATGCCCTCAGTTATGAGTTTATGAATATGCTTGATATCTGTCCACAAGAAGTAAGATCTCGTGTTGAGGTCATTTATTTAGAAGATTCAGATCCCATGAATACAGTGATTGAAGCTTCCAAAGAAGTAGATTTAACCATTGCCGGAACCAGTAGAACTTGGGGAATTGAACGTCAAACTTTAGGCCTTTATACAGATAAATTAGCTAAAGAATGTCATTCATCTTTATTGATCGCTCGTCGTTATTCTCCCATGATGAGTCATATCAGTTCTTTATTTAATTCTAGTAATTTACAAACCACAAAATAATTATGAGTCATTTCAGTCCCAAATCTTTAATGTTTTACGGAACCATGATCGGATCAGTTTTAATATTTTTTAACGTCGTCAGTAACTATGGAGAAAAGAATCTAAAAGCCCCCTCATTGTTAGGGGGCAGTTACCCAATTGAATCGAATAATTTACCTCAATGTTTTGCTAAAAATCAAGTTAAATTAACCATTGATCAATCAGGACTTTATTTATTTGGAAAATTAACTGGATACTCTCAAATAGGGGACAAAAAAAAAGAAATAGTCATTCCTTTAGATGGGATGCTAAATCAAGATCATTTTTCTTTAACCGGAAAATTTAAGGGTCAACAAGATTGTTCAGAATTAGCTAACAAAACCTTGAAGATAGAAGCAGAGAAAAAAGACAAGACAATTTTTGGTTCATTGAGTTGGGATAATTCTCAATCTAAATTAACGTTTATGGCCACATTAGAACCAAAGAAAACTGAGGCAGGGATTAATCATTAACCCAAATTCCTGTAATCAGGTTTTCAGAGAATTTTGACATATTGTTAACAAATTATTCAAAACCCACAATTACGTGAGAATCTAGGTTAGTCTAGAATAAAAAATGGCGATCGCAAGCGGATGAACATTTCCAGCACCCCAGAACTCTCGCTGTATCAACTGGCCCAATCCCCTGATACTTCCCTAGCAGCTTTAAGCGTCAGGGCAACCACTTTCAGGATGTTAGTGGAAACAATAACTCAACTCCTCCTTGAACAGCAAATTTCAGCAACCCTGTGGGTAAAATTGCCCCCTAACCCCCGATGGTGGACTACCCTAGAAGCTTATCAGCAAGAAGGACTAGCGCAACAGATTTATCGATGTAACATTAATCGCGACAATGGCACACCCTTAACCCGTTCAACATCCTCAACCAACGCTTACACTCCCAAAAATGGTATCACTCCCATTGTTCTCGAAGCCAGTTCCCAACTCAAACGAGAATACTTTTGTTTGATCCTATCCCCTCAATTATGCAGTCTTATTCTGGCCCAAGAACAAATCCCATCAGGAGAAGAACCCTCATCAGAACAAATAGAACCATCCTTATTAAAGCTGATTTACAGTTTTGAACCGTCCATCATCCAACGAGTTTTGACAGGTATTAGACGAGTCATTACCATTACGGATACTACCCCGCCAGAACTCCTAGCAGACTCGGTTGTAGCCTTTCCCCTACCTCAATCTATAGAGACAAAAGTATTAAACAAACTACTATATCAACATCTTAAAACCTTTGAGTCTCAAGCTGTATCTTCTCCCTCTGATAAGGACAATACCGCAGAATTATCTCTAAAAATTAACTCTTTTGGTCTAAAAGACGATTTTATCAATGCTTTGACCAGGGAATTGAGTATTCCTTTAACCAACATGAAAACCGCCTTAAGCTTGTTGGACTCCATGCAACACAAGCGAGAACCCCGTAAACGTTATCTAAACTTACTCCAAGAAGAATGCGATCGCCAAAATTCTCTAATTACGGGTTTACAAGAATTAGCCCAACTCAATCAACCTTTAGACGAAAGAGAACTATCCGTCAAACTTGAGGATGTAGTACCAGGAATTGTCAGTATTTATCAACCCATCGCCGAAGAAAAAGGCATCATCTTAGGGTATACCATTCCAGCAGGATTTCCCCCAGTCGCCTGTCCTCATATTTGGCTCAAGCAAATTTTACGGAATCTCTTAAACAATAGCCTAAAATTTACCCATTCTAGCGGTCGCGTTAATGTCCAAGCCATCCTCAAATCTGAAGCAGTAGAACTGGTGGTCAGTGATACAGGAATTGGCATTGAGAATAGTGATCTCCCCAAAGTTTTCGAGAGTTTTTACCGAGGACGTAACGCCAGCACAGAAGATACAACAGGGCCAGGACTAGGACTAGCCATTGTGCATCATCTGGTTGAACGCTGTGGGGGTACAATCAATGTTAACAGTTACATCGGCAAAGGCACAGTTTTTAAGATTACCTTACCTATCGCCATGTCTGCCTAAATTTTCCTGGTAAATTCCTCTGATGATGCATGGTTTTATTCCACCTCAACGATTTTTTCCTTATCTAACTTGGACGGAAATTGATACCATGTCTAACAAGGAAAATGTGGTCATTGTGCAACCTGTTGGGGCAATTGAACAACATGGCCCACACTTACCCCTAATTGTCGATTCTGCGATTGGTATGGGAGTGTTAGGGCAAGCTTTAACTAAACTTGAACAATCCATTCCCGCTTATGCTTTACCCTGTTTATACTACGGTAAATCTAACGAACACTGTCATTTTCCAGGCACAATTACCCTAAGTGCAACTACCCTATTATCGGTTTTGATGGAAGTTGCCGATAGTATCTATCAGGCCGGATTTCGTAAATTAGTTTTAATGAACTCCCATGGGGGACAACCCCAAATTATGGAAATTGCGGCCAGAGATATTCATCAAAAGTATCAAGATTTTTTAGTTTTCCCCCTTTTTACTTGGCGAGTTCCTCATATTGCCAAAGAATTATTGACTCCACAAGAATTAGAATACGGTATTCACGCAGGAGATGCAGAAACCAGTATTTTACTGTCTTTATTACCTGATCAAGTCAAAATGGAGCAAGCAGTTCAAGAGTATCCTCAAGGATTACCAGAAAATAGTTTACTTACTCTTGAAGGCAAATTACCCTTTGCTTGGTTAACAAATGAACTGACTCGCAGTGGTGTAATCGGCGATGCAACTACCGCCACCAAAGAAAAAGGCGATCGCCTATTAGAGTCAGTTTCTCAAGGTTGGGTACAAGTAATTCGAGATATTTATCAATTTTCTCAACCAACCCTTAGCTAAGCTGTCACGCATCTAAATTAGCTTATAATTCGTAGGGTGGTTTAGATGCGGCTATCATTTTGATGAAAAACTCATAACTTTGAAGGCGCGTCGTAACCCACCATTTTAAGTATTGTAGCTGACTTCATTAACCCTTATCTTAGGCCTTGGTTATCTCAGACAAAGAAAAAGTCTCCCTTAAACTCGAATAGCAGATTCCCTCTGTTCCCCATAAGTGGTAATGTATAGAGTGGCAAATTAACATGATACGTTCTTCTTTAGCCAAACTATTACCGCCAGGCAGACGGAATTTTAAGCCTGTGGAGAGGGAGTAAGACTCGCTGGTACTTGTATTAGAAAGTATCCCTCGTTGAATCAGGAATCTCTCGCTACACCGCCCAAGTGGTTAGCGGTGAGAGTGTCAAAAGCTAACCCCCAAACAGACAATAAACATGGTAGCTACATCAGAACAAACAAACGTTGGTAAAATTACCCAAGTCATTGGCCCAGTCGTTGATGCTGAATTTCCCAGTGGCAAATTACCTCGGATTTACAATGCACTCAGAGTTGAAGGCACAAATTCTGCGGGTGCAACAGTTTCCGTTACCTGTGAAGTACAGCAATTACTCGGTGATAACCAAGTGCGTGCCGTTTCTATGAGTACCACCGATGGCTTGGTACGGGGTATGAACGTGATAGACACGGGGGACTCCATCCGCGTTCCCGTCGGTAAAGCGACTCTTGGTCGGATTTTTAATGTTTTGGGAGACCCTGTGGATGAAAAAGGTCCCGTTGATCGTAGCCAAACTTCCTCCATTCACCGTCCGGCTCCTCTGTTCACTGATTTAGAAACCAAACCCAAAGTTTTTGAAACTGGCATCAAAGTTATTGATCTACTCACTCCCTATCGTCAAGGCGGTAAAATTGGCCTGTTTGGTGGGGCTGGTGTGGGTAAAACCGTCATCATGATGGAATTGATTAATAACATCGCTATTCAACACGGGGGCGTTTCCGTATTTGGTGGTGTAGGGGAACGTACCCGTGAGGGAAATGACCTCTACAACGAAATGATCGAATCTAAGGTTATTAATGCTGATAACCCCGAAGAATCGAAAATTGCTCTAGTTTACGGTCAGATGAATGAACCCCCTGGAGCTAGAATGCGGGTTGGTTTATCTGCTCTGACTATGGCTGAATATTTCCGTGATGTCAATAAACAAGACGTATTGTTGTTTATTGATAATATTTTCCGCTTCATTCAAGCAGGTTCTGAAGTATCCGCACTCTTAGGACGGATGCCTTCTGCAGTAGGATATCAGCCTACTTTAGGAACGGATGTGGGAGATTTACAAGAACGTATTACCTCCACCAAAGAAGGATCAATTACTTCTATTCAAGCAGTTTACGTTCCTGCGGATGACTTAACTGACCCCGCTCCTGCAGCTACCTTTGCTCACTTAGACGGAACCACTGTATTATCCCGTGGACTTGCTTCTAAAGGGATTTATCCTGCAGTAGATCCTCTAGATTCTACCAGCACCATGTTACAGCCTGGTATCGTGGGAGAAGAACACTACAATACGGCTCGTGCTGTTCAATCTACCCTACAGCGTTATAAAGAATTACAAGATATTATCGCTATTCTAGGGTTAGATGAACTCGGTGAAGAAGATCGTCGCACCGTTGATCGCGCCCGTAAGATTGAGCGTTTCTTATCTCAACCCTTCTTTGTGGCTGAGGTATTTACTGGTTCTCCTGGTAAATATGTCACTCTAGCAGATACTATTAAAGGCTTCCAGATGATTCTCAATGGGGAATTAGATGATCTGCCTGAACAATCTTTTTATCTGGTGGGTGACATCGAAGAAGCTAAGGCTAAAGGGCAAAAACTCAAACAAGGCTAATCTTGTTGGAAATCTCCTCAGTCAGCAGTTAAATTGCGTTATTTCACCGATTAGCTGTTGACTGATTGCCTCATTTTTCATAACTAATCTTTAATCAGTAATATGTCCTTAACAGTTCGTGTAATTACCCCAGACAAGGTGGTTTGGGATGGCAGTGTCGAAGAAGTGATCTTACCTAGCACTTCAGGACAACTGGGAATTCTCAAGGGACACGCTCCTCTTTTAACGGCCCTTGATATCGGTGTGATGCGGGTTCGTCTGGAAAAAGACTGGAAAAGTCTCGTGGTTATGGGCGGTTTTGCTGAAGTGGAAAATGACGAACTCAAAGTTTTAGTCAATACGGCAGAAATTGGTGACGCGATCGATAAAGAATCCGCTAAAACAGAGTTTTCTCAAGCTCAATCTCGTTTAGATGAAGCTACTAAAGGAGGAGAACGTCGAGATCAAATTCAAGCAACAACCGCCTATAAACGAGCTAGAGCGCGTTTTCAAGCTGCTGGTGGTTTAGTGTAATTTGAGGAAGTTATCCTCATTTTTTTGATGTTTCTAGACAATTCTTTCTTATTATAAGGGTAGGGAATTACCTCTCTACCCTTAATTTATGTTTGTTCTAGTAGGAGTCAACGGCCGTTGACCCCCACATCATCCCCATCTGTAGTCAGATTTTGAAGCATTGGATTAATTCATAAATAAGCTGTTACGCATCTAAATTAGTCCTATTCGAGTGGTGGGGTGATGGGGTGATGGGGTGGTGGGGTGATGGTTTGATAGTTTGTTTCCTAATCTGCCAATATACAGTTTAAATGCGTCTTAGCTTAATTCATAATTCATAATTCATAATTCATAATTCATAATTCATAATTCATAATTCATAATTCATAATTCATAATTTTACCATGCTTTCTTCTACATTAAAAAATAGACTATCTACTCCTTTAAATATTCGCAATTAACATTAAGAGTAAATTTGTCGGTGTCGAGTCATCAATTAAGTTAACTATTGTTAACTTGATCAAAACTTAAGCACCAGCAATAACAGTAGGGTCAATTCATGAATTGACCCTGCTAAAGCTCTCAATTAGAACGATAGGATCTTCGAGCGTGAGTAATTATAACTACCTATTCCTAAAAATACCCAGATTTTATTTTATTACTAAATTTAATTTTCCGTAATTTCCAGTAGGACTCTTGAAGTGAATAATGACCGTATTATTACTAGGGTGAAACCCCCAATGATTACTAAAGAACAGTTTTGGGCAATGGCGGATGAGACTCGGTTAGAAACGCAATATTCCGTCGACGAAAAAGTAAAATCTTTGTCAAATTTCTCTGACTGCTGTCTATGAAAACTTGCTGAAAAGTCCTTATATTCAAGCTAATAAAGAAAAGATTGATTGGGAATTCTGGGATATTCATGTCGGAGAAGCAGATATCCTTCATCGTCAATTGGTCAAACAAGCGATTAATGAAATAGTTGAAGCAGATCCAAGTACAGTACAAGAATTAGCAGAAGGCTATCAAAATGCCAAACATCTGTGGGAAACCTTCTGGGGTAATATGTATTCTGCTGCTCGTACCCCTGAATTAGTGGGAGTCGTTTAAACTCAGAGCTTGCACTAAGCTGTCACGCATTTAATTGACCTGTTGTGACTGCATGGGAGCAGGGAGCTTCGGAGCAGGGAGAGGGGGTTTTAACGTCTGTACCAAAGTTCAAAATAAGCGGTTTAAATGCACAACAGCTTATCACTAAAAAGTGCCAAAAACCCGATTTTTATTGACAACAAACCGATTGAATTCGTTCATCTAAATTAGTCCTATTCGACTGATGGGGCGATGGAATAAGGGTTTTACTGTTTGTTTCCTAATCTGCCAATATACATTTTAAATGGGTCTTAGCTTAACAATCGGGTTTTCAACATCAGGTGCAAGATCACCAGTTAAATATTAGCCTTCCTCTACTCTTGACTCCCCTAAGCAATCAGTAATTATCAACATAGTCCAATTCTTACTAACTCCACCCAAGCATAGGAATAGCTTGAAAAGCGATGAATACCTTTAAACAATTTACAAATGAAGAAACTAGCGTCTGGGATAAGCCTCAAGAGCCTAGCTTGTCGAGAAATCTACTAAATACTATTAAAGCAGATTTTGAGGCAATTTTTGCCAAAGATCCCTCTGCCCGTTCCTGGTTTGAAGTTCTCACCTGTTATCCTGGTTTTCAAGCCTTGCTTGTCTATCGTATTGCCCATATCTTCCATCAGTGCCAATTTTATTGGTTAGCCCGTTTTATCTCCTATCTAGCCAGATGGTTAACTTGTATTGAAATTCACCCAGGGGCGAAATTGGGACGGGGTATCTTTATTGATCATGGTATGGGAGTAGTTATTGGAGAAACGGCGATCATCGGGGATGATGTGCTGATTTATCAGGGAGTCACTCTAGGAGGAACTGGCAAACAACAAGGTAAACGTCATCCTACCCTGGGAAACAATGTAATTGTCGGAGCAGGGGCTAAGGTTCTTGGAGACATTTTCATTGGAGATAATACCCGTATTGGCGCAGGTTCTGTTACCCTTTGTTCAGTGGATAATGATTGTACAGTGGTGGGAATACCTGGCCGTATCGTGCGACGTAGTGGACAGAAAGTTGATCCTCTTGCTCATAGTCAAATTCCCGATCCGGTTGCCGATCAGATTGAGTCTTTAATACAACGTATTGAACAGCTAGAAAAACCCCAACAAATATCAGATTTACAGTGGACTCCTTTCTCTGTTAATTCATCACAACTAGCTCAATTTAGAGAAAAAGCCTGAAAACAATCACCGAAATCTTATGCTGATTCTTTACCGAAAAAAACTGATTACCCTTTGCTTTTGTCTTTCTTTGTGTTTTTGTCTACTGCTTAACCTCGTCATCTCAGGAGGAGTCAAAGCTTTAACTCCTAACCCTATCAGTCACAAAACCTCTCTATCTAAAGATTTGGGAAATTACCATCATCCTGTGACTACTAAATCTCCTGAAGCACAAGGTTATTTTGATCAAGGTTTAACTTTGATTTATGGATTTAATCATGGGGAAGCCGGAGACTCTTTTCAAGAAGCGACTAAACTTGATCCTAATTGTGCCATGTGTTATTGGGGAATAGCCCTGGCATTAGGCCCCCATATTAACTCCCCAATGAATGATAAGGATGTCTCTCAAGCCTATCAAGCTTTAGCAAAAGCTCAACAATTAGCAAACCAAGTAAGTCCATCTGAACAAGCTTATATTAAAGCTTTATCACACCGTTATGGACAAAAACCCCAAAAGGATCGTTCTTCCCTATGCTAATGCTATGCGTGATCTTTCGAAAAACTATCCCGATGATCTCGACGCGGCGACCCTATTTGCTGAATCTTTAATGGACTTGATACCTTGGAGTTATTGGACACCAGAGGGCCAACCAAAACCGGAGACAGTAGAGGTTATTGCTGCCTTAGAAGAAGATGGACTACCATATATGGAGCCTCCCTATTGGTATCAGCCCGTAAGAGAATTGTTAGGTACTAGTTTCTTAAAGCTTAACCAACCCGGTGAAGCTGAAGCTGTTTATAAAGAAGATTTACAAAAGTATCCGGGTAATGGCTGGTCTTTATACGGGTTAGCTGAAAGTCTACGGATGCAAGGCAAGACGGAAGCTGCACAAAAGGTACAACAACAGTTTGATCAAGCTTGGTCAAAGGCTGATATTAGCATGACCCCTTTTAAGTCCTAATTTTTGTGGAATCTTTTCGTAAATCTACCAAGAAAATTATACGAGCGATAATTTATACGCAATTGAAGGTTGATCATCATGAAATTGACATTTTCTAGCATTGGTTTAGCATTGACAACAGTTGCAGCGATCGCGTTGAATATCCCAAAAGCTGAGGCGGCTTTCTTAGTTTCGAGTTTTGCTAGTAACAGCGTTTTGGAATACGATGAAACCACAGGGGCTTTTATCAAGGAATTCATTACTGCTGGTAGTGGTGGGCTATCTGGACCTATTGTTCCAATCTTCGGCCCTGACAAGAACCTTTACATTACCAGTAATAATAACAATAGCGTTCTCAAGTATGACGGAAAGACAGGGGCTTTTTTGCAAGAATTTGTGTCTAATGGGTCAGGTGGTTTAATTTCACCCCTTGATCTTATTTTCGGTCCCGACAATAACCTCTATGTCAATAGCCAAGGCAACGATAGCGTTCTTAAATATGATGGAACCACCGGAGCCTTTCTCCAAATCTTCGTTAGTTCTGGCAGTGGTGGCTTGAGTAATCTTCAAAGCTTAAAATTCGGGGCTGATGGCAACCTTTATGTGAGTTCCAATGCCAACAATAGTGTTCTTAAATATGATGGAACTACCGGAGCATTCATCGAAGCATTCGTTCCTTCTGGTGGTGGCGGCTTAAATGATCCTCATTTCATAACTTTTGGTCCTGATGGTAATTTATACGTCGACAGTGCTGGGAACAATAGCATTCTCAGATACGATCCAACTACCGGAGCTTTCCTCGGAGAATTCATTTCTTCTGGTAGTGGCGGCTTAAATGATCCACGAGGTTTTGCTTTCGGTCCTGATGGCAATTTCTATATCAGTAACTTTGGCGAGAATAGTATTCTCCAATTTAACGGAACGACGGGAGCCTTTTTGAAAGAAATTGTTTCTCCAGGTCAGAATGGATTATCTGTACCCATAGGAATTGCTTTTACTCCGAGTGTCTCTGTCTCAGTTCCTGAATCTTCTTCTCTCTTACCAATATTAGCTTTGGGTATCTTCGGCTTAAGTTTTTTGGTAAAAAAAACCAATCAGTCATAGCGAAATACCCCGATCTCTCTATGGGGATTATTTTATTTTTGTCCTAGTAGGAGTCAACGGCCGTTGACTCCTACTTCATCCCCATCTGTAGTCAGATTTTGAAGCATTGGATTAATTCATAAATAAGCTGTTACGCATCTAACCTGCATTATTCATGAAGAAAAAAACAACACACAAAAAATCAGAAATTAACATTCAGAGGAATTTTCAAGGAAATGGATTTCTAAAAAGTCAGTGATTTGGCGGATTAATTCATCAAAAACTAGCCTAAAAAGCTTAAAAAAGACACAATTAAGGTTATTTAGATACACCTATTTTATCAAAATAGATGTTAGAAAAAAACTAATTGTTGGCAAGAAGATAATCGTTGCACCATTAAGACGTAAGTAATTAGTGTAATCAGTATTTTTGTATTTTGGTGCTATTTGATAGATTCTTTACTTTATTTCTTTATTTATTATAGAATAAAATAGATTTTTTGACCATATTTTTTTCTTATTTTAAAAGAACCTAATTAATCTTCTTCCTTCTCGAAATCTTCTAAAGTTTGATGAGGATATAATTCTCGTAAATTTTGATGTTTTCCTCGACGGGAAGGACGACGATACTTTTTACTTTCTAATTTTGGTTCATAAGATTCTTGACCAGATGCTTTAACTTTTAACTTCATAGTAGATTCTTGTTCCCCTATTTGTTGTTGGGTTTCTTGTTGAATTATTGCTTCTTCAAGTAAAGTTAAATAATGTTCGTAACGTTCCCAATTATCACCGACTAAACAATTAGGTTCTCCTCGATGTAAACAATCATTAAACTGACAATATCCCTTTTCTAATTGTTCTCTAGCTTCAGGAAAATAGTAAGCTAACTCATTAGGAGAACAAGAAAGATCCGGTTGATTAAACCCTGGAGTATCAGCAATAAATCCCCCTTGAGGCAATTCAAATAGTTCAACATGGCGTGTCGTATGACGACCTTTTTTTAGTTTACCCGACACTTTTGCTACTCGCTGCTGAACTTGAGGAATTAACATATTAATTAAACTTGATTTACCTACCCCTGACGGCCCCGCAAAGATGGTGATTTTGCCCCGTAGACAGTCGGTTAACCCCTCTAACCCCTCATTAGTCATTACACTAATAAACGAGGGGTTGTAGCCCCATTTTCCCAAGCGTTCTTGCCACTCTTGACGTTCTGTAGGGGAGATCAAATCTAACTTATTAAAACATAATCCAATTTCCAGGGTCGTTGATTCAGCTTTGACCAAAAAACGACTTAATTGCCAGGGTTCTAAGGGAGGAGAAGCTAAAGCAAAGACTAACAAAATTTGATCTGCATTCGCTACCGGAGGACGAGATAATTCAGTCTTGCGGGGCAAAACTTGAGCGATCGCCCCTCGTCCATCTTGATAGTCCGGTTCCTCAACAATTACGCGATCACCAACCATCACCTTTTGGCCAATTTTCTTGAGAAGAGCGCGTCGGGTACATAATAGATATGTATTTAGACTATGATCCAACCGCACCTGATAAAAATTAGCTTGTACTGCCACTACAGTCCCCAAAAGGTCGGAAAGACTCGACACAGTAGAGACATTAGGGTTACTTAAGTCGCTCACAAAACTAACATACCTAGTTTCCACGACGACAGACCTTCAGGGAGAAAAATTCCTGACGATCTTCGATAGTGTCTATGTGATAACCTTCCATTGTCAAACTGTCGGGAACTTGTTCAATAGGTTCTCCAGGATCTAGCCAAACTTCCAACCAGGAACCGGGGGACATTTGCTCTAATTTTAGTTTAGTGCGAACAAAATTAATAGGACAAGGAGTCCCCCGTAAATCTAATAAAATTACATCAGGGGTTGGAGAGATCATTTATGAAATAATCCTCCTAAAAAGCCCTCAATACCTCCTTTTCCGTGACTTTGCCCCTTAATATGAGCTAATTTTTCTAACAGTTCTTTCTCCTCATTATTGAGTTTTGTGGGAATAGACACATGAACGGTAATCAAATGATCGCCCCGCATAGCAGTATTTCCTAACTTGGGAACCCCTCTATCTTCGAGAGTTAGAACTGTATCTGGTTGAGTTCCGGCCGGAATGGGTAATACTTGAGGGCCATCCACCGTATTGACTTCCAAATGACAGCCTAAAATTGCTTGTAGATAGCTAATGGTAATTTCCGAGAGGACATTCATCCCTTCACGGGTAAATTCTTTGTCAACTTCTACAAACAAGTAAACATAGAGATCTCCGGGGGCCCCTCCTCGTACGCCTGCATCCCCTTCTCTGGATACTCTTAAACGGGTTCCATTGTCTACCCCGGCCGGAATCGTAATTTTAAGTTTTTTCGTTTCTTGTCTACGGCCGGCCCCTCCACAGACTTCACATTTTTCTTCAATGACTTCTCCGGCCCCGTTACAAGTAGGACAGGTAGAAACTTGAGCAAAACTGCCAAAGGGAGTGCGAGTAGCGCGACGAACTTGGCCTGCACCACTGCAAGTAGAACAAGTACGGGCCCCACTTCCTGGTTTAGCCCCGCTTCCACTACAGGTCTGACAACTTTCGAGATGAGGGATACGAATTTCTTTTTCACCCCCAAAAACGGCTTCCCGAAAGTCTAATTTTAGGTCAAGTCGCAGATCATCACCCCTAGAAGGGCCACTGCGTCGTCTTGTGGTTCCGGTTGCACCACCCCCGAAACCACTAAAAATGGTTTCAAAGATGTCAGCAAAACCTGCCCCCATATCCCCATACTCAAAGCCACCGGCCCCACCACTAACTCCAGCTTCCCCAAATTGGTCGTAACGGGCGCGGGTTTCTGGTTCTGAAAGGACTTCGTAAGCGCGGTTAATTTCTTTAAATGTGTCTTCGGCTCCTGGTTCTTTGTTAACATCAGGATGATATTTACGAGCTAAACGACGATAGGCGCGTTTTAGGTCGTCTTTACTGGCATTACGGGCAACACCGAGGGTTTCGTAGTAGTCACCAGGCATAGGGCATCGATTCGGTTAGTTGTGTTAGTAGTCGAGTGATCAGCTTAGTTGTTACTGTAGCAAACTATCGCCCATAAAGCACTATAATTAGCAGAGATACCCTAAACCTTTTGGAGAGGTGGCAGAGTGGTTGAATGCGGCAGTCTCGAAAACTGCTAAAGATTTACGTCTTTCGTGGGTTCAAATCCCACCCTCTCCGTTGAAATCAACAATTAAAATTAATGTTAACTTTTGTTGGGTTTAGGAATAGTAACATCAACGGTTGTGACATTTTTTCCTAAGTCACTTAAGGGAGGTTTAATTTCTTCCCCATTCCCCACAACTAAAGTGACAACACCCTCAAGATTAAGATATTTTTTGGCTACTCTTTGAATATCTTCAACCGTAGTATTTTTTACCCCTTGCTGATATTTAAAGATAAAATCTTGAGGGTAATCATAATATTCATACGTCATTAAACGAGATAAGGTTTGACTAGGATTCTCAAACTTGAAAACAAAAGAATTGAGAATGGTTTCTTTAGCATCATCGAGTTCTTTTGAGGTGATAGGTGTGCTGCGTAAACGATCAATTTCTTTCATTAAAGATTCAACAAAAGCAACAGTAGTTTCCGTACGAGTTTGTCCCCCCGCAACAAACATTCCTGGGTAGTCATAACCCGCATTCCAAGACCCATAAACCGAATAAGCTAACCCTTGACGCGATCGCAACTCATTAAATAAACGACCACCAAACCCATTTAAAACACCATTTAAAACAGTTAAAGCAGGATAGTCAGGACTATTTAATTCTCCTCCTAAATGGCCCATTAAAACGTTACTTTGGGTTAATTGAGATTGATTGACTAAAAATAGCCCTTTATCATATTTTTGTTCCGCCGTAGGAATCTTAATATCCGGGTTAGGAGTGGTAGGTTTCCAGTCGCCAAAAGTCTTATTAATCAGTGCTTTCATCGTTTTGAGTTCAAAATCCCCCACAATGCCTAAAATCATCCGATCTGGACGTACATATTTTTGATGAAACCTGATGACATCCTCACGGGAAATATTATTAAGGGTACTATACTCTTGTGTGCGAGCATAGGGACTGTTATCCCCATAAATGAGTTTACGTAATTCTCGACCAGCAATATCACCTGGATCATCGTTACGACGGGCAATTTCTCCTTTATTCTGACTTTTCGCTAATTCAAATTGCTGGGGATCAAAAGCAGGATCACGAATGACTTGACCAAATAAGTCAAATACAGTGTCAATATCTTCGCTGAGGGCGTTAAAACCCGCACTTGCTGTCCCAGTTCCTATACTGGTTTCTACTTCTGCGGCCCTTTGTTCTAATAGTTCGTTTAATTGTGCAGGAGGGTATTTTTTCGTTCCTCCGCTTCGCATTACCGTTCCTGTAATATCGGCTAAACCAACTTTATCGGCTGGTTCTAGACGGGAACCTGTACGGATCATCGCACTTCCTTTGATTAGAGGTAATTGGCGATCTTCCATCAAATAGACAATCATTCCATTGTCTAAAGTGTATCGTTCATATTTGGGAATCTGAATTTCTGGTAAGGTGGGAAACTGTAAGTCTGTGTAATGCCGTGGGGTTTGAGCGATCGCTGGTGCGCGGAATGTACATATTAACAGAATAGTCAGTACAATTAAGCTGAGCCAGCGAAAGCGTTTTAAATGTTTATCTTGGGTCATGGACAGTTTGGATAACTATTTGCATTAATCACTTTCATTGTGATATATCCCGCCCCCTATTGGCCGCCATGAACATCATCACAAACCCAATTCATACTTTATCCATTTTGTCAAGACTTTGAGGTTAACCCCAATTTAACCTCTTAAGGGTAGATTAAAAGGCAAAAGAAAGGGTCAGGAACAATGAGAAAATGGACGTTACTATAGTAATCCAAGCAATTTCAATATCAATCGGTTTCATGATAATTTTAATTAAACACTTCAAACAACACCTTAACCGTGATCATAACTCATACTGATTTAAAGTACATGGGGGAAAATACGACTTTTGAGTAGGAACTTCTTGTCCGTATTTTTTCTAATCATGATTGAGTTCTATTCAGCACATTTAAGCTAACATTTTTAGGAGCAAAAGTCAACCCTTAGACAATAATTTATCATAAGTATTTAGTTTAATCAATTCTTAATTTATTCAATTTATGTTTAAAGTTACGCCTGGAGATACCATTGCTGCCATCGCTACTGCCATTGTTCCCCAAGAGGGCAGTATCGGCATTGTGCGTCTGTCGGGTAACAATTCTTTATCTATTGCTCGTACTATATTTAATACACCTGGTCAACAAATTTGGGAAAGTCATCGCATTCTTTACGGTTATATTCGTCATCCTCTGACACAACAAATCATCGATGAAGCCCTATTACTTTTAATGTTAGCTCCTCGTTCTTATACCCGTGAAGATGTGATTGAATTTCATTGTCATGGGGGCATTATTCCTGTCCAACAGGTATTACAATTATGTCTTGAACAAGGGGCCAGATTAGCTCAACCTGGGGAATTTACTTTAAGGGCGTTTCTCAATGGTAGAATCGATTTAACTCAGGCAGAAAGCATTGCTGACTTGGTGGGAGCGCGATCGCCTCAAGCGTCTCAATTAGCTTTAGGGGGATTACAAGGTAAACTTGCTGCTCCTATTCGTCAATTACGTCATGATTGCTTAGATATATTAGCTGAAATTGAGGCTAGAATCGATTTTGAGGAAGACTTACCTCCTTTAGATGAAAGTCTTGTTTCTCAGGGATTACAGGACGTTTTAAGGCAAGTTGAGGGCATTTTACAGACGGCCGATCAAGGGGAATTACTCCGTAGTGGGTTAAAAGTGGCTATTGTCGGTCGTCCTAATGTGGGAAAATCGAGTTTATTAAATGCCTGGAGTCGTAGCGATCGCGCGATTGTGACGGATTTACCGGGAACGACAAGGGATGTGGTAGAATCTCATTTAGTTGTGGGCGGAATTCCCATTCAAGTGTTAGATACTGCTGGAATTCGAGACACTTTAGATCAGGTAGAAAAAATTGGGGTTGAGCGATCGCGTCAAGCTGCCCGTTATGCTGATTTAATATTATTAACTATTGATGCTCAAACGGGATGGACTAACCAAGATGAAGTGATCTATCAAGAAGTTAAGCACCGTCCCTTAATTTTAGTTATTAATAAGACAGATTTAGCTGAGGCAGATTTAATTAAATTTCCTGCACAAATTCAACAAATTGTCAAGACAGTAGCCGCTAAAAATCAAGGAATTGACCAATTAGAAAACGCTATTTTAACTTCAGTTTATGGAGAGAATATTAAGGCTAGTAATTTGGACTTAGCTATTAATCAAAGACAAGCGGCAGCCTTAACCCGTGCTAAAATAGCCTTAGAACAGGTACAAGAAACAATTATAAATCAACTGCCTTTAGATTTTTGGACAATTGATTTACGGGCCACCATTCAAGCATTAGGAGAAATTACAGGAGAAGAAATAACAGAATCTGTATTAGATAGAATTTTTAGTCGGTTTTGTATTGGCAAATAAAGTGTTTTCTCTGTGGGATAAATACATGACAACAGCGAAAAGTCAAGAGATAACGTCTATGAAACCCTAAATGAACAGTTTTTACCTTAAATCTTGATCAGTATTAATAACTAACCTGACTAGGTGAATCTAGTTTTTTGCTTGACAACTCATAATCATTACGAATACACTTTATTAATAAACTCATAATGAGTTTAAGATAGATTTAAAGTAAAGATAACTATGGCAAGCGCACAAGTCACACAAGTGAAACCCAAAGCTGTTTTCTATCCCACCCGTATTGATATCCCTGTGGATGTTCGTCAAAAAATTGTTCCCATTCTCAGCCAAACTTTAGCCACCAGTTTAGATCTCAAAACCCAAGTTAAACAAGCGCATTGGAATGTGAAAGGACTGAATTTTTATCAGTTGCATGAACTATTTGATGCGATGGCAAAAGAATTAGAAGGATATGTAGACATGGTAGCCGAAAGAATTACCACCCTTGGGGGAACCGCCCTGGGAACCGCCAGAATAGCTGCTTCTGATTCTTTAATTTCTGAATATCCTTATGATATTGCAGATGGTGTTGAACATATTACCGCATTAGCTCAACGGTATGCTATTTATGCTGCTCATCTACGTTCAGGAATTGAGAAAACGAACACATTAGGAGATGCGGATACAGCAGATTTATACACAGAAATTTCTCGTGACATTGATAAGAGTTTATGGTTCTTAGAAGCCCATCTTACCCAGAAAATGAATCTCAGCTAATCAATGCAGTATTATCCTAACCATAGCCCGCAGATGCGGGCTTTTTCCCTTTGGGGATGTACAAAAAATTTAAAATAAAGATGGATTAACAAGTTGATTTCCTAACCATTTTAAATAATTATTACTCTCGGAAACAATGGGTAAAGCAATAATTTCAGGAACTTCATAAGGATGTATTTCTATTATAGTTTTTTCTAGTAAATCATAAACACTTTGATGACTTTTAATCAAACATAACCATTCTTGATCACAATTAATTTTATCTTGCCACCAATAATAACTAGAAATTGAATCAATAATTTGTATACAAGCAGCTAATCTTTTTTCTAATAAATGTCTTGTTATTTTTTCAGCATCTTCTTTGTTGGAAGTTGTTGTTATAACCATAATATATTGATCTGACATCATTATGATCTCCTTTGTAAATTTTTATATTTAGGTTTGATTAAGGTAAAAAAACGGTTCTACCGGACTTACTATGTTAAACTAATAATTAATAAAAGGCCAAAGCCTTATCCTATAGAAACAAAGTCCGACGAGCGCGGACAGCCATTCTAGGTTGGGTAGGCAACCTTTGTTTGGTAGGAGTCAACGGCCGTTTACCCCTACGATGAACGAGTTAAAACCTATTATTTGTGATAATTTAGGCTTGCTATAAGACAAATTATAATTTATAATTCATAATTCATAATTCATAATTTATAATTTATAATTCATAATTCATAATTCAGCTATGGCCCATTCTAAACTAACTTTACCTAGTGTTTCCCGTCTAAATTTATCACAACGACTGATGATCATAGGCATAGGAATCACAATTTTTTGGATTTTAATCGCATTTTTGGCCCCCATTCTACAAACCATAGGATTAATTCAAGATCCCACAGAATTATTAAGTAATAATCCCATAGAACCCCCTAGTATTTCCCATTGGTTCGGCACAAATTTAAGAGGTTATGATGTTTTTTCCCGGACTCTTTTGGGTTCCCAAGCAGCCTTAAAAGTTGTCTTTTTATCCACCATATTATCAATGATTATCGGGGTTCCTTTAGGGTTAATTAGTGGTTATTTAGGAGGTAAAGTAGACCGAATTTTATTATTTTTAATGGATACAATATATACCATACCAGGATTATTACTGTCAATCACTTTAGCATTTGTCTTAGGTCGTGGTATTTTAAATGTAGCCATTGCTGTTAGTATTTCTTATATTCCCCAATATTATCGAATTGTTCGCAATCATACTACCAGTGTTAAAAATGAATTATTTATTGAAGCAGCTAAAGCAATGGGAGCAACTTCTACCCATGTTTTATCTCGATATTTATTCTTTAATGTGATTCAAAGTGTCCCCGTTTTATTTACATTAAATGCGGCTGATGCTATCTTGGTATTAGGCGGATTAGGCTTTTTAGGATTAGGATTACCCGAAGAAGTACCCGAATGGGGACATGATCTCAAAGAAGCTTTAAGCGATTTATCCACAGGGGTTTGGTGGACAACCCTTTTTCCGGGACTAGGAATGACTTTGATGGTAGTTGGGTTATCATTTATTGGAGAAGGCATTAGTGAGATGTTTAACCCCACATTACGTAATCAAAGAAAATAGTAGAAGTTAATGATTATGGTTCTATCGGACAAACTATGCTAAATTAATAATTAATGACATACTCAAGTCTGATCCTATAAAGACTAAGTCCGCCTGCGCGGACAGCCATTCTAGGTTGCGTAGGCAAACTTTGTTTGTATAGCTTAACTATGAACGAGCTAAGGTCTATCTATTATTATCGACTAAAAACTTCACATTAATTAACCACTAAAGGACGAACTTCTTCATTAGTTAAAAAAGCAGCATATTGGAGAGATTGACAAATATCCTCTGGTTCTAAATCGGGAGTAACTCCGACATATATTTTCTAGCAATATCTTGGGAGAGCATCTCTAAAAATCCCCTTTTTAAGGGGGATTTAGGGGTATCAATTAGTTAATAAATCCCTGAGGGTTTGTGTCTCTAAACGAGGGCCATAAGTGGTTACAATACGAGAAGAAGCACGGGAGGCTAAATCACCTGCTTGTCCATAGGTCATGCCGTGGGTGATACCATATAAAAAGGCTCCAGCATACATATCTCCTGCACCTACTGTATCAATCGCTTGCACCGGATAGGGCCTAATTTCGAGCATTTCCTGACCATCAAAGATCACTGAACCCTTGGCCCCACGAGTAATCGCAAACCCTTTAGTTAAGGCTTTAAAATAGGCGATCGCTTGCGAAAAATCCTCTGTTTGGCTAATTTTCAAGGCTTCTGATTCATTGGCAAAGATAAAATCTAAACCAGATCCAATCATTTGTAATAACCCATCGTGAAAAAATTGGGCCATATTGGGATCAGATAAAGATAAAGTGGTTTTAACCCCTGAATTTTCGGCAATTTCCCTAGCTTTAATAGCAGCAGTTTTAGCGGTGTCAGATGTTACCAAATAACCTTCAAGATAAAGATATTCCGAGTCTGCGATCGCGTCTGAAACTAATTCATTTTCGGAGAGACTTGCTGAAATACCTAAAAAGGTATTCATGGTACGATCAGCATCAGGAGTGACCATTACGAGGCATTTTCCTGTAGTTCCTACTGTTTCTTCATCATTATGGACATTGGTGTCTAAACCACAACTGTTTAAGTCTTGTAAATAAAAGATTCCTGCTTCATCTTTAGCTACTTTACAGGAATAAAAACCATTTCCCCCTAATTGACTAATTGCTACCATTGTATTAGCAGCAGAACCTCCACCACTTTTTTTACAGAGGTTTCCGTTTAATTTTTCAACAATTTCTCCTTGACGCATTTCATCAACTAAGGTCATTACTCCTTTGTCAATATTAAGTTCTTGGAGTAGAGAAGATGTGACGGAAAATTCCATATCAACCAACGCATTACCCACACCATAAACATGATACTTTTTACCCATAAATACTCCTTAAGGTTATAGGAGAATTAATATCATGTTTGGGGTATATTTGGCAACAACATAGAAAGGTTTTCAGTGGAGATCATGTCCGCTTAGTAATTTTTCGACTTTTGCTTCTTCGACACGGGAAATAAGTTTTTTGCTTTCATGTAAATCTCGTTGAGTTTTTACTAAACTAATAGTTGAACCTACGGTAAATGTTAATCCCATTCCCATATAACCCTTGACCCAGTTATCAACGGGTAAAAATAAAATTCCGATAGAGGTTGCGCAGATCGATAAAATAAAAGATAACCAAGTCTGAATCACCCATGCAGAACTATGATCTTGGGATAAATTTGGCTTATTCATCTCTTTTTCTCTTGTGATACTAAGGAGTAAATGTCTCTAAATTTTCTTCCAGTATAATTAATTAATTTAGAAACAATTAAACATTGTGACACTTATTTAACTGGATAAGTTATCTATTTTTTATCTGCATGAACATAATCAATAAAATAAAACTGGGGTTCTAACCACCATTTGAGCCAACTATAAACCCCTAATCCTAAGATAGCAAACCCAACCAAAAATAAGCCCAAATTTTTACGAAGTTCATCGGGCATAACTACAACAATAAGCACAGTTAAAACAAAATAAGTTAATAAGAAAAATTGTAATCTCTGAATCTGTTTTAAAGTATTACGACAACTGATACAATGTTGTGTATGTTGTTGATAACGATCTAAAACTTCTCGACGGTTATTATTAAGAGTTAATGAGGTATTATTAATGCCAACTTTATCCCAAGGTAATTTTCCTTGACAATACATATCGAACCAACGACGAAACTCAATAACCATTCTATCTGCATCTGTGGGCATTTTATAAGCTGTTTTCCAACTTTCATGAGCTTGTCTTTGTTGTAATACATATTCTTGTTGATTTAAGAGAATCATATCTCCTTCTAAAACGGGATTACGAATCATTAAATGAGTCCACCAACGAGGAGTTAAACTATGAATTATCTTGGCAAAGTTACGGGGAAATTGAGCCACAATTCTTGATTTTCCGGGGGATACAGGAAGACAATAAACTACTAATCCTATTTGTTTATCTTGCTCAATATTACTAATAGAATATTCTAAACGACATGGTGGTTCAAAGGTAATGATTGTACTGCGATCGCCGTCAATTTCAACTTTAATTATTGTCGAGCTTGATTCTACAATTTTAAGAGGAATAGGTTTCCCTAGATTGCGGTTTCCTTGAATGCCATGATGAGCAAAAGGAACATGACTGGGATCAGCTACATTTTCAACTAAAGTTTGCGAATCATAAGCCATATCTCGTACATAAGAAGACCAAACAAAGCCTTTACTTTTATCAATATTAGGAGACAAAGAAAGAGGAGTTTTTTCGGCTAATTCTTGACTATTGGCATCAGGCCAAACCCATAATAAATCATTTTGTTCCCGACAAGGAAATACAGTACAAGCAAAATTGGCTTGATTTTTTGTTACTAAATCGGGATTTTCTGCTTGGGGAATTCGTTGGCAAATTCCTGTTTTATCAAATTCCCATCCATGATAACTACACATTAAATAACCGCTTTTTTCATCAATTCTGCCCTCACTTAAAGGGGCTAAACGATGAGGACATTGATCTAAAAATACTTGATAAGTTGGGGATGATTTAGGTTTCCAGATTACTAAATTTAACCCTAATAACATTATCTTCGTTGGTCGTTGTGGATCAAGATCTTCGACGGGAGAAAGAGGATACCATTGTTGAAAAAAATTGAATTGAGAGATCATATCAAATACAGTTTAGTTAGGCTATTTATGTAGAGACAATTTATCAATTGCCTCTACGGGGTTTCATTAACTATATCACTAGGATTTTAGTTTTTTGTACTGATAAAAGGTGACTTCTGCTATACTCTTGAAAAGCTTATAGACTAGGGATTTGAGGGAGTTGAACCCGTATTAGGGGAGGGAGAAGGAGTGGTATTAGGGAGTGGTTGAGTGGGAGTTGGTTGGGTTTTAGGTTCAGGTTCCCTAACTTGAGGAATAGGAAGCAAGAACAGAACAAAAGCTGCCACCACTAAACTAGCCATACCTAAACTAGCAGGAATAACCCGTTGAGCTAAAGGTTCATCAGGGGGACGATAGCGACGGGAAACAGGCTGTAATTTTAGGGTTAAATCAGGTAAAGTGCGACTATCGGCAAAAAACTGGTCAATTCCTTCCACAAGATCAAATAATTGTACCGTAGTTAAAATCAGTTCAACAGGTGAATTATTGACTGAAATTGAAGGATACCAAGTTAACCGATGAAGATGATCACCCGGAATTGTTTCTAAATCAATCTTATCTTCTGATGATTGATGATTTTGAGGATGAGGAATACCACTGAGGTATTCTTGAGCGTAAGCACTGACAGATTTAACCAAATTTTCCAGAAAAGTTCGGCCTCCTTGTAGTTTTTGGGGAATGCCGACAAAATAACATTCCGCATTAACTAAAATCGTCAGCAGTTCATCTTGAGCATTGCTACTACTAATATCACTGAAGCCTTCGAGAATCAACGTACAATTAGGTAAAATGTATTGACGACGGACGTTCATGCCACCTCTCCATCAAATAAACTAATCCAAAACCGTTGCATTCCGGTAGTTCCCGTACAAAATAAGAGTTGTTTGAGCAGGGACAAAGCCAGTTCATTTAATTCTGCCTCAGAAGCTAGATAAATGGAGACTTTCGCGCGACGGGGGTTCATTCGACTAGAGAAATGAGAGCGAAATTGATCGAGATATTCAGCCAGCAGAAAGTGACAATTAACAGGTAATCCCTTTTCTCTCATTTGTTGTTCAGCGAGTAATAATTGTCGAATCTGAACTGTTAAAGTTTTGGCCCGGTAACTAGCAATAATCACCAAAGCTTTAGCTTGCTCAAGATTTAGGGTATCACGAGCATAGGAACGTCGCCAAGGGTTAGTAGAACGTAGTCGCCACAGAACAATGCGATTTTTGACAATTTCTTGTAGATTTAACTGTTGAATTGTCTGTAACATATATTCAGAAGCCCCTAATTCTAGGGCTTCAATAGCCAGCAACCATAAATCAATTTGTTGCTGAATTCGCATAGCACATCCTGGGCCAGAAATAGGAAAATCAGGCAGGATATCTAGAATAACTGGTTTAGATTCAGTAGCCAAACTCGAATCAGACATTATACTTATAAAAGGACTCATTCTAGAATAGCTTAGTAGCAAAGTGGTCTAGTAGTAGCATAAATTATGAATTATAAATTATAAATTGGGATTTTTGAAATCTAGACCTCACAGCTTCTCGCCCCGGAAAGCTAAGTTCAATTCTTATTAATTCATAATTCAATGTACGACGCGGATAAAAACTTATGCCTCTCCCGTACCTGTTGTGATAAGTAAAGCTTATAATTCGTAGGGTGGGTTAGACGCGGTTTTAAGGTTCACAAATAATTTAGGATAAGGATATAACTAACTATAATGGTTAATTTAAACAGAAATTTATGGATCTTAAAGCTCTAATTCGTGATATCCCTGACTTTCCCAAACCGGGCATTATGTTTCGGGATATTACCACCTTACTTAATCATGCTGAGGGACTTCGTTATACGATTGATACCCTCACTCAAAAGTGCCAAGCGGCTAATTTATTGCCTGATTATGTGGTCGGTATTGAGTCCCGTGGCTTTTTGTTCGGTGTACCTTTAGCATATCAACTTCAGGCCGGTTTTGTTCCCGTGCGTAAACCGGGTAAACTTCCGGCGGCAGTACATCAGATAGAATATGAGTTGGAATATGGTACAGATCGTCTAGAAATTCATCAAGATGCGTTAGAAAATCATCATCGTGTTTTAATTGTTGATGATTTGATGGCTACTGGTGGAACGGCTAAAGCAACGGCAGATTTGTTAGGAAAAATTGGTTGTGAGGTGTTAGCCTTCGCTTTTATTATTGAATTACAAGCTTTAGGTGGTCGTCAAAAATTGCCTAATGTTCCTATTATTTCTTTGGTTGAATATTAAAGGAGACAAGAGGAAAAAACTTTTTCTAAAGTAAGTCTTTTTGCTTCACTCGAAGATATAATCATGGCTGATAATTCATATATATAGGGTTAATAAATTATGACTTCGACTCGTTCTACTCAAGTAAATAAACAATTAACCCGACTGCAAAATCTGTTAACCAATGACACTGTATTTTATGTTTTCAAACGAACTCTACAGGGTTTTTTAACCTTACTTTTAGCTTCTTTTTTGAGTTTTGTTATCATTCAACTTGCTCCAGGAAACTTTCTTGATACTTTACGCCAAAATCCGGCAATTTCTCCTGAAACTTTAGAACAATATAATATAATATTGGGGTTAGATCAACCTTGGTATATTCAATATTGGAAGTGGTTAGTTCAAGTAGTGACTCAATTTAATTTTGGCTATAGTTTTGTTTATAAACGTTCGGTGAGTTCTTTATTAGTAGAACGAGTAAATGCTACTTTATTATTAGCCATTTCTTCAATTATTTTAACTTGGTTAATTGCCTTACCGTTAGGAATTTTAAGTGCGGTTAAACAAAGTAGTTTAATTGACAAGGTGTTACGAGTGGTTAGTTATTTAGGGCAAGGGTTTCCTAGTTTTATTACCGCTTTATTCTTATTAATTGTTGCTCAAAATGTTTCCCCTATTTTACCTGTTGGGGATATGACCAGTCTGAATTTTTCTGAGTTATCACCCCTGGGTCAAATCTTAGACATTGGTTGGCATATGATTTTACCAACTATTGCTTTAAGTATTACCAGTTTTGCCGGTTTAATGCGGTTAATGAGGGGACAAATGCTCGATGTTATGCGACAAGATTATATTCAAACAGCCAGAGCAAAAGGATTACCTGAAGATAAAGTTATCTATGTTCACGCATTAAGAAATGCCATTAACCCCTTAATTACCTTATTAGGATTTGAATTTGCTAGTTTATTAAGTGGGGCATTTATTGCCGAATTTTTCTTTAATTGGCCAGGGTTAGGACGGTTAATTTTACAAGCAGTAATAGCTCAAGATTTATACTTAGTAATGGGAAGTTTAATGATGGGGGCAGCTATGTTAATTATAGGGAATTTATTAGCTGATTTATTACTTAAATTTGTTGATCCTCGTATTAAATTAGAAGACCTCAAGTAATTAGAATTATGTTATCACAAACCCACTATTTAGTTCGTTCTAGAAGCGATGGCAAATATTTAGTTGCTCGTATAAATCAAGAAGGAAATGAAACTCCTTTGAGTTATTTATTATTGTTTCAAGAACATTTTGATGCCTTAAGTTATCTGAATACTCACGGTTCTAATGTTAGCGATCGCTTTTCAGTAGAATCAATTCCCGGAACTCAATTAAAAGGCATTTTACAACGATGGGGATTTGATGGAGTAGGATTAGTTAGAGATCCTTTAATTCCTCGTGTTGAATTTTTATCACTTTAGAAAACTTATAATTATTGTTTTACACAGACAAGTTATGCTAAATTGTTATAAATAATAGGCTTTAACTCTAAAGAGTTAAGCTATAGAAACAAAGGTTGCCTACGCAACCTAGCATTTAGTCCGCGCTCGTCGGACTTAGTTTTTATAGAATCAGACTTTAGTCTGTTATTATAGCAACCGCCAAGGCGGTTAGGACACTGTGCGAAGCACATCTTCCATGGCATCCCGGAGACAGTCAAACTGACTAATTTTTTTACGAATTCGACTCTTTAACCATGACCAGCATCGCTCAATTTTATTAAGGTCAGGTGAATAAGGTGGCAAGTATTTTAACTGGCAACCAGCAGCTTCAATTAATTCTTTAATACCTCCACCTTTATGAAAGGTAGCATTATCGGCAATCACTATTTGACCCGGTTTTAGTGATGGGATCAAACAAGTTTCTAGCCACGTTTCAAAAACGATTCTATTACAAGCTCCTTCAACAGTAAACGGAGCGAACAGCTCTCGATTACACAAGGCAGCAATCATATTAACTCGTCCTTCCCTCCTCCCACTTTTGAGTGCATAAAAACGTTTTCCTCTTTCATTATAACCATAGCCATAATCTTCTCTATTATCCATGCCCGCCTCATCTATATAAACTCTTTGCTCAGGTTTATATCTAGCTATTTCTTCAGAGAATTTCTGTCTAGCGAAGTCTCCTGTTTCTTTAAGACGCTTCAGCCATAAATCTATGGTATTACGACTAATGTTGAATAGTTCGCTTGCTTCACTCTTTTTGAGTCCATCAAGCTCGGTGCTTTCGCACTCGCGCAGCGAGAAGGTTTTTAAAAACCCCTGCAAGGTCTTAAACTCAGAATAAAGTATTAAAGATTAAGCAGGCAGAGGAATAGAATCTTGATATTGAATAGCAGTTTTTAGCCATTGTTGCTTTGCGTCTAGAATATTATCCATTGCTTCTTGGAGAGTTTCTCCTGTAGAAATACAACCGGGTAAATCTTGAATGATAACTGTATAACCTCCTTCTTCTTCAGGATAAAAAGTAATTGGATAGTTAACATTTAGATAATCTTCTAAGGTTTTGAGAGTAGGAATAGTCTTCATGGTTCTATTACTCTAATTCTAGGAGTTTTACGATTTGTTTTAGGTAAGTTCTTTTTACGGTTTGACCTCCTTTTTTGGGTATAGTAATTTTTAGCTTGTTTTCAGAACGAAAAGTGTGATGACTCCCTTGGTTAGAAATCTCTTGAAAGCCAAAGTTCGTAAGAATATAATACACTTCATCATAGCTTAATTCCGGTGGATCTCTCAAGAGTTTTTGAATCAGTTTTTCTAGTTTACTCATTAAGAATTAGTAGAGGGATTTATCTTAAATCAGAATAAAAATAGAGGTCAACCACGCCGCAAGATGCCTGTGCCACATTGACCCCTGCTCAATTAAGGGTCTATATGCAGACATAAATAGCCCATTATACCTTTACTATTACAAAAAAATATACAATAAGTAGTATGCTTCTGTCAAGCCCATTCCCTCGTTCCTTATTAAGAATATTTCTTAGATTTTTTGTTCACAATGAACATTTTTGCCAGTATTTTGTATTTAATCTTACAGTTTTTGGAGAGAAAAATAATATTAAAGATACAAATATGTTACAGGGTTATTAATTACCAAAGCTTTTCAATAGTATAGATTTCGGTTTTTCGGTATACATTATGCCAAATTATCACAAATAATAGTCTTAACTCTTTAGAGTTAAGCTATATAAACAAAGGTTGCCTACGCAACCTAAATATAGTCCGCGCTCGTCGGACTTAGTTCTTGTAGAATCAGGCTTTAGCCTGTTATTTATTATTCGTTTTTCTGGTTTTTCTTGTCTTATTGAGTTGAGTTAGAAGGATTAAAATTGCGATCGCTGTTCTGTACCCCATATAACTTGATTCTAAAAGCAATAAATAATTTTCTAAAATAGATATAAGGTTTTTAAAAACCCATGCGAGGTCTTAAATCCTAATCAAGACCTACCTTTTCAGCCAAGTCGGGAATTTTGTCGATCGCTGGTTTCCAATCCTGTAGACGGGTTTCGATGACAGCTAATCATTCTTTAATCTCCGTTTGACCCTTCTCAATACCAGTCAATCGAGTATCTAAAGCTTTTTGACTGCCGATGATTAAGTCTTCTAATCGTTTCAGGTCATTTTCTGTTACCGTTGACATCCTGTTATTCTCCAATTAGATATCGATATTAACCATTCAATAAAGCTTCCACAAACTCATAACTAGAAAACGGCCGCAAATCCTCAATACCTTCTCCGGCCCCAATAAAACGAATCGGTAAATTTAATTGTTGCGCCACAGCTAAAGCGACACCCCCTTTAGCCGTCCCATCCAACTTAGTTAAAACCACTCCACTCAATTTAGCAGACTCGGCAAAAACTTCCGCTTGACGTAGACCATTTTGTCCCAAAGTCGCATCTAATACCAGCAAAGATTCTACATGAGCATTAGGAGCTTTTTTATCAATAATACGGCGAATTTTACTTAATTCTTCCATCAAATTCTTTTTATTTTGTAACCGTCCTGCCGTATCCACCAACAATAAATCAATCTGACGCGCTTGAGCAGCCGCGATCGCATCAAAAACAACCGCAGCAGGATCAGTATTTTGACCAGGATTAGCAATTACTGGAGTATTACTTCTTTGTCCCCAAACCTTTACTTGTTCAACCGCCGCAGCGCGAAAAGTATCAGCAGCAGCAATAACACAACTGTAACCCGACTTTTGTGATAAATGGGCTAATTTGCCGATAGTTGTGGTTTTTCCGGCCCCATTAACCCCCGTGATTAACCAAATATTGAGAGTATCCTTTTCAGGAGCAAACCCAGGATTTTTGACCTGTTGTAAGGGACGGTCTAAAATATCCCGTAAAATCGCTTTTAAAGACTCTATGGCTTGTTCTGGGGGTAAAGCTTCCTCTCTCAATTGAGTTTGTAGGGTATTGATAATATAATCCGTCGCTTCCACCCCCACATCCGCTTGCAACAGTAACGCTTCTATTTCCGTCACAGCGTCTTGATTAAGAGGCCCTTGACCAACAATAGCCTTAAGTTGGTTAACGAGGTTACGGCGCGTTTTTCCCAGGCCTTGACGTAACCGTTTCAACCAGCTAATTTCTTCAGCAGAAATATCGTCAGGGGTGCGACCTTGGGCGGCTAATACTTTAGCAGACCAGACAAACTCCTCGTCAAAAGCTAATTCTGGTGTTTCTGGAACTGTTTCTGTTTCCAGGGCCGTTTCTTTGAGGATGTCCAAACGTTCAGATTTTTGCATCCAAGCAGGTAATGCTTCGGTGACTTCTTGCGGTTGAACTTCAGGGGTTTGAGGTTTTTCTGTAGGATTGTCTAAAGTTTCGGGTTCAGGTGCGGTTTCTTGACGTTGTTGAATATTTTTGTAAGCAGTTTTAGCCCAAGTCAGATAGTCATCTTGACTGGTTTGGGGAGTTGGGGTTTCAACTGGGGTAGGTTCAACTTCTGGGGTTGAGGTTGGTTCTTCGGGTTGACTAGATTTTTGAGTTTGACGACGAAACCAGTTAAACATAAGACTTAAGTATAATTTTTATTGTTTATTAGGTATTCTTTTTGGTTCGGCTATCTTTAATTTTTTGAATTTTTTGCTTTAAATTTTTAAAAGAATCTGTTTGTACAATTTCAGCAACTTGTTTTTGTTGTCTCCCTTTATCAATTTCAATGCGTAATTCTTCAACTTGTTGTTGTAATTTACTTTCTCTTATTTTAACTTGTTCTGCCATATTCTGAAACACCCGGGCCAGTTGACCTAATTCGTCTTCTCTGGCCGACACATCATTAAGACTAGCGATCGCAAAAGTTCCTCCTTCTACTTCGGCCGCCGCCTCTGTAATTAATTTAACTTGCTGTAAATATTTCAGCATTATTTGATTTTTTTGATAGATTTCATTTTCGAGATCAGTAGAGTGTTCCGTAATGGTATCCAGAAGAATTTCTAAATCTTCTTTATCATTTTCTAACTCTCCGATGCGTTGTTTTAGTAACTCTATTTCTGTGTTTAACTGTTCTTGAGATGATATATCTTTAGACATCATTTAATTAAAATTTATTCAAATTCTAGAGTCAAAGTAGGCATTAACCGTTGTAGATTTTTCAAGGATTTATCTTGCCAAGCGATAGCTTTTGAACCTTTCACGCAAATAACCATGCTACCTTTTTTACGGACATTAATGACAAATTTAGAGAGCATACTAATACCAGAACTGTTTAAAAATTCTAGCCCTTTTAAATCGAGTGTAATGACAGGCTTATCTTCCTGGACTACATTATTAAGTAAGTCAACAATTGGCTGATATTCTTCCATTCCACTTAATCTTAAAGAACCTTTAAAACTAACGGTTACAGTTTCAGAATCATAATCAATTGTACAACCCTCTGTTGTGATGTTCATAGTTAATAACTCCTTAAATTTGATCTCGTTTAAATCACCCTGATTCTAGCCATTTCCCTGAGATTATACTTGTAATTTTACCATAGTCTTTACCGTTAATATAGTTTCATTATCTTGGTTATGAATAATTTTCCAGCCTAGGGTTGCGCCATAATCACATCTAATAGTAATTAATCCTAACCCTGATGCTTGACCATCATCTTGTTCTGCGAGTTTCTCCATATGATTAACATATAACTCGTCTGGGTCAGAACCGGTCAAGTTTTCAATAACCTGATGTAACTTGGGCCAGCCCTCTATATTAATACAATTGGTAGAAAATAAAACGACTGTATCTTTGAGCAAATGAATACCAAATTGAATAGTATCATGTAAAGTTTCATCATGAAACTTCATGGCATTTTCCAATAGTTCATTAGCAATATAACTGACAGCCCCTTTCAATTCCTTTTGCCGATTCATGGAGGCAGGGTCATCTTCTTGGGCAGGAAAAAAGGTAGTTAAATAATCTGCCACAAAATCCGCAGATAAACCATTATTACGCCATCGTTGTTTCAGGGGAATAGAAGAAGGAGAAAAGCTAATCACCAAAAATTGATCACTAGCGGGTAACTCGTCTTCAAAATCTCCATAAATCTCAGAATCTTTCATCGGTTTTTTCATATAAATTAGGAAGTATGGATCACTTTTTTAATCAAGGTTGGGGCAATTTCTAAAAGAGGTAAAACTTCCATAGCTGAGTCCATTTCCACGGCCGCTTTAGGCATTCCGTAAACGACACAACTACTACGATCTTGAGCAATGGTGTGCCATCCTCGTGAACGTAATACTCCCAATCCAGTCGCCCCATCTCGTCCCATTCCTGTTAATAATACCGCAATACCCTTTCGACTCCAATATTGAGCCACACTCTCACAAAAAACATCCACAGAGGGACGATAAGGATTATCCTGGGGCTTCTTAGTGTATGTTAACGTTAAATTGGGACGTAATACTAGATGATCGTTCGTTCCTGCTAACAAAACCGTTCCAGGGACTAACTGATCTCCTTCAACTGCCAAACGAACTGTCAAAGACCCTTGTTGATTTAACCATTTGGCTAACCCTGGTGCAAACTGACTATCCACGTGCTGAATAATGACAATAGCGGCCGTAAAATTAGCAGGCAGTTCCGATAAAATAGTTCCTAATGCTTTTGGCCCCCCAGTGGATGCCCCCAGAATAATCAAAAAGGGTATGTTTCGGGGAGGATGAGAGACTTTACTTAAGGTTGTCCCTCCTCCTGGAGAAGAAACATCGGAGGTGTGGGTATGTTTTGAACGACGCTTACCAATTAAAACCCCAATAGTAGCAATTTTATTGAGTAAAGTTTGAGACACTTCTCCTAGTCCAGAAGTCCCTAATGGGGGTGTATTCACCGCATCTAAGGCCCCATATCCCATTGCTTCAAAGACTTTGGCCGAGTTTTGTTGAACATTGGCTGTGACAATGAGGATAGCACAGGGAGATTGTTTCATAATCATGCGCGTTGCTTCTACCCCATCGACATCTGGCATAATCATATCCATTAAAATCAAATCAGGGGGATCAACAGCACATTTGGCGATCGCTTGAGAGCCATTATGAGCGATCCAGGCTATTTTATAGTAAGACGCTGAAGTAACTATCCGTCGTAGCACTTCCACTGCCATCACCGTATCATTAACAATTGCGATCCTCATTTTTGTTTAATCACCAGTAAGGTGATGTCATCAAAGACGGTATGATTGCTGATGTGTTGCCTAACATCAGCGATCGCGGCCGTTTTAATATTTTCGGCGGATTGTTCCCAGTTTTGACTAATAACTTGACATAAACGATCAAGGCCGTAGAGTTCTCCGGTTACATTTTCTGCCTCTGTAATACCATCAGTATACAAAACCACTACATCTCCAGAATTTAAGTGAATCTCGGTTTCTCCTAAAAAATCGGTAATATCTGCTTCTAATCCCACTGGAAAGCCTAAATCTATTGTATCAACAATTTCTACTTCTCCTGCCTGACGCACCACAATAACCGATTCATGTTGTCCACTCAGTCGTAGACAATTATTTTCATAGTCTAACAAAGCCAGGGTCAAATTTTTATCAGAATTAATTCGTTCTACATTGTCATAAATAGTGCGATTAAGGGCAGCCCAAAATTTAACCATATCTGTTTCATTATGGGTCATTAAAGTGCGAATAGCCGTTTGCACCATAATCATTACTACACCACTTTCTAACCCGTGACCAGTCACATCGCCAATACCAATTTTCACCCGACCATTGTAATGTAAAACATCGTAATAATCACCTCCAACATCACTAGCAGGTTCCATGAAACCAGCTATTTCTAATCCTTCAATTTGTTCTAACTCGGTTTGTTTTGGTAAAATCATCTGCTGTAGACGACGGGTAATTTCTATTTCTGCACTCAAGCGTAAATTTTCTTCTTTGAGTCTTTCTTCTGCTTTTTTGCGTTTTAATAAGTTAATATAAGCTGCCGAATGATAACGAATGCGAGCAATTAATTCCATTTTATCAGGTAATTTTACCAAATAGTCATTAGCCCCTAATTTAAAAGCTTCAGCTTTAATTAAAGGTTCTTCTTTACTTGACAAAACAATTAAAGGAGTTTCGTGAGTAGGTGCATCTTTGGCCCGCAAAAATCTGACCAACATCAAACCTTCGATGTCGGGCATAACTAAGTCTTGTAAAATCACGGTAGGACGCACTTCTCGCGCTTGTTTAATGGCTTGAGTAGGATCACGACAATAATAAAAAATAATGTCAGTTTCGCTGGCTAACATACGACGAATGGCTTCACCAATGGTAGGTTGATCGTCAATAAGAAGAACTTTAATAGAGGAGTCAGAGTCAGTCATCAGTCAGGTTAAAGTCAATAAGTTCGCGCCGCGAGCAAATCCTTTCTCTAGAATAACCTAGTGCAGTGACAGAAGAAGAATATTTGGTTCTACCGAACTTGTCATGTAAAATTAATAAATCAATACAGGCTAAAGCCTTATTCTATAAGAACAAAGGCTGTCTACACAGCCTAATTTTAAGCCTGGGTAGCCAGGCTTTTTACATAAATCAATGATTTTCACAAAAAAACTAAATAAACCCACCCCTACTACCTTTGTTACTCAAGCATTACGACTATATCAAAATCTGCCCCGACTGTGCAATTAATTTTGCTTCGATACTTATTTAAGTCCTCTCCAGAAACTCAGAATTATTTTCTTGAGTTCCATTACGAATATGTAAGTCGCGTTGAGGATAAGGAATTTCAATATTATTTTCCTTAAATGTTTGCCAAATTTCGCAAATCAAATTACTGGTAACAATCTTCTTACTCAAAGGATTATCAATCCAAAATCTTAATTCAAAATCAATACTAGACTCTCCAAAATTAATAGCGAATGCTATCGGATTAGGTGATTTTAATATCTTTTCATTACTATCAGCTACTTTTAACAAAATTCCTAATACTCTGTCTGGATTACATTGATAACTTGCTCCAACAATTAAAGAACAGCAAATCAAAGAATTACTTCCAGTAAAAGTTGTAATATCTTGAATAAAAAATACTTGATTAGGTATAATTTTTTCAGAATTATCTCGTATAACTTGAACTGTTGTCGCCCTGATTCCCAACTTTTTTACTTGACTCATTTCATTATCTATGCTAATAATATCTTCTGGTTTTAAAGCTCCTTCAAATAAAAGCCAGATACCACTAACAAAGTTACTAATTACTTCTTTTAAACCAAAACCAATACCTACAGATAAACCCCCTGTAATTGCAGCGATCGCCGTAGAACTAACACCAACGTAGCCAAAAATCAAAACAATGCCTAATCCGATTAAAAAATAACGAAGAATTAGAGAAATTGCTTGAATAATTTTGGGATTATTGTTAATTTTAAAAGAAAAAATACAAAATAATAATTCTTCTAAAAGAAGACAACCAACAATCCAAAAATATAAACCTCCTAAGGTAATAAAAACTGTCGCTAAAGTAACAGAATCTCCAAATAATTTAATTAAAGAAATTTGAGATAAAGTTTCCAAATTAGTGAAAATATTAATAATTTTAGTTAAAATGAAAATAAAAAATAAAGGAGCAAAAAAACGATGATGATAGTATTTAACTTTCACTCTATCAAATAAAGTATACAGAAAAATTAAGAATATACGATAAAAGCAATAAATCCCTAAAAGTTTAATGCTGTCTGTTAAATATCCCAAAAACAAGCCTTGATGGAAAAAAACAATTTTTAGTAAATTAACGATTAATAAACAAAGTAATGGAGGGATAAGATAATGAAATAAAGCTGCTCCACATTGTTGCCAATAGAGTTGTGAATTTTGTTGACAAAATTGACTACTTTTAGGAAATCGCTGACAAAACTGATACCATAACCAGCGAGAAATAAACCAAACAAGAATAATTGACAAAGCAATAGCTAATAGTTGTACTTGAACGGCAGGACGTTGTAAAACAATCGTAATTTTCAGCCATTCTTCCCAAAAATAACTAACATCAAGTATCAAATTGGTTTCCATAAATTATCCTCATTGCGATTGCTCAAATTGAGTATTAATTACTTGATTAATTTGCCAACCAGCCTCCTCAGCAGTCAGTTCTCCTTCTAAGATTTTGTGATAAAGAATATCGGCGTATTTCCAAATTGCTTGATTTTGATCTCCTTGATCGAGAGAAACCACAACCCCAGTTTTAGATTGTTCAACTAATACTGCTTGCATAGGAAACAAACGAAAATCAACTGTAGCATTTTTATTAACAGGAATGAGAAAAGGAACTTCTACTTGAATCTTTTTTTGAGATTGACGATTACTCAAAAACTGAGATAATTTTAGAGCAAGTTGATGTTGATTAATATTAGAAGCCCTATTAAAAATAAAGCCCACTGTCCATAATGGAGGAGTTGCTGGTTGATTTTCTCGACCAGGTAATAAAGTTACCCCTAGATTATTATTACCCAAAGCTTCTGTGAGGCTAGGAAGCCAAGTTGATGAACAAGTAATATAACTTAATTTCCCTTCAATAAAAGTTTTTTGCAGGATATTAGCCTCTTCAATCATAAAAAAATTAGGTTCATTTTCTGCATCCTTAAGCCATTGCATCCACTTTGCCCAACCTTTATTTTCCCCCAAAACAAGACGATCTGATTTATCAAATAGTTCACCACCAAAAGCCCCTGTTCCCCAAAAAGCTTCTCGGAAACCTGAGTGTAAACCAACAGAATATCCTTGACGTGCTTGAGTAATTAAATCATCTAAAGTTTTTGGTATTTCTTGTACCTTGTTTTTGTTATAACAAAGAACTTGAGTAGCTAAATTAACCGGTAAGGCATAAAGTTTACCGTGATAGCGTACTTGTTTAAGAGTTTCAGCGCGAAATTCAGATAAATCTAGCTGTTTTTCATCGAGACTTTTGATATATCCTAAGCGAATGAGTAAGGGCAGTTTATCCGTTAATAAAGCAACAGAAAAAAGATCTGGTCCTGCCCCCCTTTCAATTTGTTGACTAAATTTAGATAAATTTTCATCGGCTGGCACAAATTCTGTAACGATTTTTACCCCAGGATTGAGTTTCATAAATTGCTCAATTCTTTCGGTGACAATTGCTTTAAATTGTCTGCTTTGCTTTTGTGTTAATCCTAAGGGAATTTCTGCCCATCGTAAAATCTCTCCCCTAAGAGGTGTTTGGGATGATTGACTTATTGTCCCTGGGTTACTCGTACAACTGTTGAGTAACACAAAGGTGAGCAGTAAAATAGTCAGGAGTAAACTTTTAAGAGAATGTTTGATCATAGAAGGGCATTAAGAGCATCTGCTGGTTCTACCGGACAAACTATGCTAAATTAATAATGAATAAAAGGCTAAAGCCTTATCCTATAGAAACGAAGTCCGACGAGCGCGGACAGCCATTCTAGGTTGCGTAGGCAACCTTTGTTTGTATAGCTTAACTCTAAGCGAGTTAAAGTCCATTATTGCTGTTTTCAAGCTTAAAATTTACTATCTGAATGATCTCGATGCAGCAGATGCTTAGCCGCACTGAAAGACACCCCTAACTTTTGCGACACCCACACCTCAAAATTATGGATCGGATAGGAAGGAGTTGTCATCGGGTCAACCATCGGTTCCACTAGAATAGTAAACATTCCCAGACGATTTCCTGCCAAGACATCCGTAAACAAACGATCGCCCACCATGGCCACATGAGACACCGGTAAATTCATAGCCGCGATCGCTTTTCTGAGTTTACGTCGAGAGGGTTTGATCGCACCTAAAAGGTAAGGTAACTGTAAACTATTAGCAATGCGGCTAATGCGATTTTCGCTAACATTATTACTAACTAACCAGATGGGGGTATTATGACGAATGGTATCAATCCAAGCCATCAGGTCATCAGAGACATGGCTTTTTTTGAGGGGGACTAAGGTTTCATCCACATCTAAGATTAATCCTTCAATATGATAACGTTTGAGGATATTGGGGGTTAATCCTAGAATGGTATTGCCTAAAATTAAATCGGGCTGTAACAACTTGGCCTTAGTCATGGGTTGAGTTAAATTAAATACGGGCTAATCTTTAATTTTATTTGGTTCCTTGAACCACTTGCAAACTTCCTCCAGCATAAAGACGTTGGTGACATTCACGCCACCCTAAAGTCTTCAGGTCAGCCACTAAATCAGTTTTTAAAAGTGACCAAGCGGTTTCAGTTTCAAACAGCCAGATAAAAATAGCTAAAGAGGGCCAAAATAAAGGATTAGTCGGTTGATGTAAATCTATTAAAGTAAAAATTCCCCCAGGTTTCAAGACCCGATACACTTCTTTGAGAATTTTTTGTAGTTGTTCGGGTTCCATTTCATGTAAAGCAACACTGGTATGAACTACATCAAACTGTTCATCAGCAAAGGGCATTTGTTCGGCTAATCCCTCCACATAGGAACCTCTCGGAACTGCTTGTTTAGCCCGTTTAAGGGCATTAGGAGAGGCATCAAGACCTGTTACCTCAGAAGAACGTTCTACTAGAAAACGGGTGGCTTGACCCCCGCCACAACAAAGATCTAAAATTTTTGTGTTGGTATCAATGGAGATATCTTGCAGAGGGAGTTGATGAAATCGGGTTTCACCTCCAACTGCGATCGCCGCCAAACGAGAAACGGTATTATATAACCAAGGATACTGATAACTCCAGGTTCTTAAAATGGTTGCCAACGCTTAATATCTCCCTCAATAAAACCCCTTACCATTAAAGACGATCATGCCAATTATTATTTAACTTCCGTTCAGGGTTAGCAAAAACTTCGGTAGGCATGGTACGAAACTGAGTTTTTACTTCTAATTGTAAACTACTTTTAAGTCTTTTGAGGATTTCCGAGGGACTTGTCCGATAGGCTGTTCTTAAAAACGTATCAATATCTCCAACTTCGTCTTTGGGAAGAGAAGCAAAGAAAATATCGACTTGTGAGTCTCCCCAATTTGTCGCTTGAGTTCTTCTAGCTGAAGGCAGATTTGCTTGACGTAAGGCAGTAGGTCCACTAGCTTGGGTACCTGCAATGACTGGTAATGCGCCACCAAAACGGGGTAATGATAAAGACTCAATGGTTTCAGGAGAGGGACTAGCTACCCCGATTGTTCTAGTTCCGACAGTTCTCGGTTGAGATACCCTATAGGAAACAGGGGGAGGTGCTATAATGCCTGAATCGAGGGGTTGACTGAGATCTTCAGACGTAGTATTACCAAAATCATAAATCCCTTGATATACATTAGATAATTCTGTTTGCGGCAAAACCGGAACAGCCTTGACTTCCTTGTTATTAGCCCTTGCATCTAATTTTAACCGGCCAAAAGACGATATCACAGATTGTATAGATATAGAACTGTTATTTGCAGAAGGTTGAGTCACTTGTGCAACCTCAAAATAAGTCTCATTAAGAGCAGTAAATTGTTGTTCTGTCACAATTAATTGACTTACTAGATTAGATGTGCTTAAATCATCAGATCTGAAAAAATCATTGGCTAAAATTGGCTCAAATCCTGTAACATCACTTCCCCCCGCCTGAAAAGTACCAGCAAGGGTTATGATGGGGAATAGGTTAAGAAAGCCTAAAAAAATAGCACTTCCGATAGTAATATTTCCCAGTTGAAAATTGTAATGAGACATCAGACATTTCCTGATATATTTTAAGTGATCAATTTTAGAAGTTGTAGGCCGATGCATTACCCACAATAACTTCTTAATAAGAGTTTTATCCTTTAAATTAGCAATGCTCATTCTAGGTTTATTTATAATTACCAAATTAGGCTAAAAAACGGAAAATTGTTAGGGTAATTTTCAAGAACAATCAGTTAAGAATTAAGAAAACTTAATTGTCGCTCAACTATTTTAGCTATTTTTAGGGCTGCACCGGGCTGTCCCCTAACTTGTGATAAGCGATCGCGGATATTATCCAGCTTAACGGGATTGTTTAACCAGTCTAACACTAATTGAGCTACCTCGTCCGCTTGGAGTTCTCCGAGTAATTCAGGTACGATTTCTTCTTTGGCCCAAATGTTAGGCCAAGCATATAACCGTCCTTGTTTAATGATAATGGTATTAATCACTTTTGACAAACTTGTCCCTATTAGGGGTAAATTAGACAAAATTCCGGGAATTCCGTCCCAAGTTCGCATGGCATCCAGTTGTTGAATGGGCAATAATATAATCATGGGTAGTCCTAATGCTGCTAATTCTGCAGTATTTGCTCCTGCAGAAGTCAAAGCTAAACAACAGTGACGCAGACGCTCATAAGCGGGAAATTCCGTAATCAGTTCTACTTGTAACCCATCAGGAGTCTCTAGATAGGAAGATTTTCCTGTATTTGGGGTCGTAATGACTAATTTTCCCCTAATTCCTCCCAATTTCCTCACAAAAGGATTTTTTTGAGGATCAGCAAAATTGGCTAAAGTAGTTAAATCTAGGGTAGGGGCCACAGCAAGGATAAAACGAGTTTGGGGTTTTTGTTGATGAACTGCTTGCGCGATCGCCAAACATAAAGGAACCCCCTGGGTCAACTTTCCGGGTTTAGACCCTGGTAAAAGAGCAATAATCGGAGAATTGACTAAATCCTGGGATGAAGTAGCAATAGGAGCCACATTAGCCATTAAATCCCCTACTACGGTAAATTTATCTTGATAGGATGGGGGGATAGAGTCAATGACTGAAGCATTCATGACAGCAAAGTGATCAATAGCACGATACCAACGAGCTTCCCATTCTGCATAGATAATAGTACGATATCCTAAGCGTTTGCCTAAAATTAGGGGAAAAAATTGATCCCCTCCTAAAAATAGAACAATCCCTTGTTTTCTCCAGTCCCAATTTTCGGCAGTTTTTCCCCACAATAAAAAGGTAAAAAAATGTTCACTTGATTGTACCCGATCTACTTCTGAATAACGACTAGCGATCGCTGCTTCTTGTCCGGTAGCATGGGGACAAATGGACAATATTACAGAAATTCTAACTTGAGAACGATCATGTCCCAGGATATCCCGTAAAGCTTTCACTACGGGACGAACCCAAGTTGTGACTTCTCCTGGGCCATTAGAAAGAATTAGGATATCAATGGGTTTCATTTATATTGTGTGTTTATATTTGTTTACAATCACTGACACTCCTATAAAAATAGACTATAAGCGAAATATTCGTACTTAACTGTTGAATCGATGACTTATAGCCTAAGAATTGCGGATATTCCCTCTAGTGAACGTCCTCGTGAACGTTTAATTGCCCTTGGTGCCAATAGTTTGGCCACTGCCGAACTGTTAGCCATTCTTTTAGGTACGGGACAGGGTAAAGGTAAATTATCAGCAGTGGGACTTGGCCATTATATCCTGCAACAATTAAGTCAGCATCGTCGTGATCCTCTTGATGTTTTGCGTGATATTAATGCTCAGGAGTTGATCAAGATAGAAGGGATTGGCCCTGCTAAAGCTACAACTATTTTAGCAGCGATCGAGTTAGGAAAACGAACCTTTCAGATCAGACCTTTAGAAAGGGTAATCATTGAAAATCCAACGGCAGCAGCAGCAGCTTTAAGTCATGATTTGATGTGGGAGTCTCAAGAACGTTTTGCGGCTATTTTTTTGGATGTTAAAAATCGTTTAATTGGCATTAAAGTGATTACCATTGGAACAGCAACTGAAACTTTAGTTGAACCGGGAGAAATTTTCCGAGAGACTCTTAAACAGGGGGCAAATCGTTTAATTGTAGCTCATAATCATCCTTCGGGTAATCTTGAACCGTCTCAAGAAGATATTAATTTGACTCAAAGATTATTAGAGGGTGCTAAAATTTTAAGAATTTCTTTGTTAGATCATTTAATTTTAGGAGAGGGTAATCATTGTAGTTTACGCGATTTAACGGATTTATGGACAAAATATCCTCAAGATGATTAAAAGTCCCTGTATTATAATTAAACGTTAGCTTTTTGATCATTAGCTTTAAATCATAGGAGAAGCTGCTGTATTTATTTATTTAAAATATTCAACTACAGCACAAGCAATAACTTCTGCACCATCTTTAGATAAAGTTTTACCAATTTTTGGTCTATTAAGAGGTGTCAATAAAAAATCCCAATTTCCTTGATAAAAAGTTTCAGTATTAATAATCTGATGATCTGCATAATTTTGAATTCCTTCTAATAAAAAAATCGCCTCAGCAAAATCATTTCTGGTTAGAGAAACAATGGGAACATCTAAGCGCATTGTTTCTGAAAAGGTACTAAATCCAGGTTTAGAGACAACTCGACCACAAATGGGCATAAAATCCACAGGTCTTAATGAAGTTTCTGTAATTTTGGTTAAATTAGGTAATTCGGGTGCTTGACGATCAAATGTAATAAATTGCCAATCAGAAAATCTAGATAAATTATGATAAGGAATTTGGTCTAATCCTAAGCCCCCAAAGGTTAATAAAACAATCTGGTTACGAGGCGCAACTAACTTAAATTTATCTCTTAATTCTGCTTCTGTATAATGGGGATTTCCCCCCGTTAATCCCACATCAATGATAGAATTAAAGGCGTTCATCGGTTCAGCCATGGGTAGACGAAATAAGCGATCGCATTGTTGATAACATTGACTAATTTGATCAGCAATTATTTGAAAATCATCGCCCCAATCTCTATAAATAAAATCCCAACCAAAATTACTCATCATCCAACAAGGAATATTAGCTGTTTTAGCAATTAAAGCAGCCAAGGGGGGAATATCAGCTAATATTAAGCCAACCTTATTGGTTTTAATAAAATTAACTTCTGAGGCAATTATTGAATTCTTTTTAGAAAAAATTTCTTGATTCTTTTTGAGAGTTTCTGTTTGATCCATTTTTAAACTATCTGATTGAATTACTCCCACATCAAAAGCACGAGGACGATAAATAAAATCTCCAGGAATATAAGCTTCTAGTAGCCATCTTGGGGCAGTTGTGACAAGGATTAATAAAATATTAGGATTTAATTGTTGAATAGCTGCTGCAACAGCGCAAATACGCACAGCATGACCAAAACCATGACCAGTAGCAGCTAAATAAACAACAGGTTGAGATTGATGAGAAAGTGACATAATTTAGATAGTGATGGGGTGATGGGATGATAATCTATTACTTATTAATAAAAATCCTCCGTACTGTAACAGCCGGAGGGATTAGAAAAGTAAGCTCTTTTGCTTAGTCGTTGTCGCCAAACATTTGATTTTTTAAAGCATCAAATTCAGCGAGCAACTCTTGACGATTAGAAGCTTTCCATAAATAACGCCAAACAAACCAAGCTGTATAAGATAGCCCTACTAATTGTAAGATGGGAGATAATAAAGGAATATCATCGATCGCGCCAAGAATAGCGATAGTAATTTTGACACTGATGATACCTAGTAACAGAAGACCAAGAGTGGTCAAAGGTTGTTTGTATTCACTGAAAAATTGTCCGATATATTCAGGCACTTTAGCCAAGATATCGACAACAGGTTCGATCCATTCTTGCCAAGGTTGATCCCCTAAAGAGGTTTTTTGAGTCATGGCACCAGGTAAGTCAGTACTAAGATCTTTGGGTGTGGTTTGTTGTTGAACATTGGATTCCATTTTTAACTTATCCTTATCTAAGATTGGCGGGTTTTGAGCAAAAAGACAGTCGCACTATTTAGCAGACTATCTAACCTCTGCTCATATTATCAGACACCTTTGAGGCCTGGATCGTTTCATTAAGCTAACTGTATTTACCGCTCAACTAAACTTACTCAAACTTAACTATTAAGTAGGCTTTGCCTAGTCATTCGTAGTGGGTAAAGCACCACTGGGTTAAACGGCAAACCCTTTATTCCCTTTTTTTAGTCTCTGTATTTACCCCCTTAAAAGAGTGAGAGGGAGAACATAGGAGAGTAAATTGATGTCCGACACGGCCTAGACTTCCCCGTAGGGGCTGGTTTTTAACAAAATTTGAAGATTCTAACAAATATGTTAGATAAACCCGCCCCTACACCCAATTTTTCCACACTTCCCACACTCCCTATCACATCAGGCAAATCCTTATTTAATACCCGTTAGGGCAGGTTCTCGATAGGACAATATTTCTTGGGGTTGAAGGGACTGGTTACAGTAAATTTCACAAGAGTTATTAGGACTCTCAATTAATTTTACCTTATCAAGTTCGGCACCTAATTCTTGAATGGGTTTTTGTAGTAATTGGGCAATATGTAGGGCAATATTTTCGGCAGTGGGGACAACTTGGGCAAAGTAGGGGATATCTTTGTTGAGAAAACTATGATCAAAGGGTTCGACCACATAGTCATTAATCACCTGGTGCAACCCGTCTAAATCGACTAACATACCCGTACGAGGATCAATTTCTCCGGCGACAGAGACTTCTAAATGATAATTATGTCCATGGCCGTGAATACGGGCGCATTTGCCGTAAATTTCGCTGTTTTGTTCTAAGGTTAATTCGGGTAAGGCTAACCGATGGGCTGCACTAAAATGGGTTTGAACAGTTAATGTGGCTTTCATAGCGTTTCCTTGATAATCTGCCCATAATTGGGGATGTTCAAATACCTGGATTTTGACGAGGGGTAAACGGGGGGCTAAACGTTGCCAAATGACTCTAGCAATGTTTTCTGTGGTGGGTAAGGTGTCTTCAAATTCTGGCCAAACGTCGTTAAGATAACCGTAGTCTAATTGACTGGTTACTTCTTGTTTAATCACTTTTTTGACGATAGACAGATTTTCTACCATGCCATAAGTGTCGATTTCTCCTACTAAAGAAACAGACAAGACGTAATTGTGTCCATGACCTGGAAATTGACTGGCTACCCCGAATTTTTCCCTATTTTGGGCTTCATCCCATTCTGGCAACCAGTATCGGTGACTCGCTGAAAATTGAGCGCGACGGTTGATAATACATTGCATAGGTTTGGTCAAAATTAGGAATTTTGTAAAGTTAAGTAAACTTTCTCTTTCTTTTAGGATATCATTGTTTGCTGAGAAATTTTTGGGATCTCCCGTACCTGCCACCCGAACTACATATACTCCTTTTCCAACGACCTCTCAGACTGTACCATCATCCCCCATTGTTTTTAATGTTGTTGTCTAGGATGATAAAGTGGCGATCGCACATCTGAGTCTTTTGACGAGTTGATGTTGGCAATTGAGTAAAACATTAAAAGCCTCTCGCTGTGAGTTAGCCACGTCTACGCCACCTGCTCTACTTGGGGAGACCCCAAGACCGCAGTGGCTCCTTTTAAGGCGTGGCGGTTGAGCGAAACGGGGTTTTAACCGGTGTGTATCCTTCGATATGCTACAATAAAAAGCGTGAGTAAGAACAAGGTTGGTCATAATAATATTTTGCTAGATATGGTGAAATTCCAGCCAGTAAGAGACGGGGTAAATCCTACGACTATGGGACAGGCAAGCAACGCAGCAAAAAGGAGTGATTTATTGCCGTAACTATTGGTACAACCACTCGGAAAGCAATTACTTAAAAGTAAGTCCAGAGGTGAAATGGAAGATCATGTCTCTGATGTCATCATGAATAACATTACTTGGCTTCACCTCTCAGATTGGCATCAAAGAGGAAAAGATTTTGATAGAAGAATTATACGTGATGCTCTAATTAAAGACATTAAAAATCGAGTTCAAATTAGTCCTCAATTAAAAAAAATTGATTTTATTATTTTTAGTGGCGATGTAGCTTGGTCAGGAACGTCAGAACAGTATAGTGGAGCGATCAATGATTTGTTTGATCCGCTCTTACAAGTTACTGGATTACCTAAAGAGTGTCTATTTATTATTCCTGGTAATCATGACTTGGATGAAACTGAATTTAGATTTTTACCAGAAGGAATTAAAAACCCTTTTCAGACTGAAAACGAGGTTCAACAATGGTTAAATTATGAAAAAGAACGTAATTATTTGTTGACCCCTTTTACCGCATATCAACACTTTGTTACTACATATACTGGTCAAGAGAGTCCTGGATATGCTAGTATTCGTCAGTTAGAAATACGGGGACAAAAAGTTGCTTTGCTTGGTCTAAACTCAGCTTTAATGTGTAGGCGAAATAAGCAAATATCATCTGATGGAGAGAAAGTTAATGATAATCGCTTTTTGATAGTAGGGGAACATCAAATTTACAATGCTTTAAATAAAATAATAGATGATGATCTAAAAATTGTTGTACTTCATCACCCATTAGACTGGTTAATTGAGTTCGACCAAACTCGTATTGAAAGTCGGCTTCTGAGCAATTTCCATTTTCTCCTTCATGGACATCGACATTATCCACAAATTAGAACTGGAAATAGTTCAGAAGGAGATTGTGTCATTATTAGCGGTGGAGCAAGCTATGATCGACGTATTCCAACAGATCCACGCTATAATAGCTCCTATAATTTTGTACATCTTAATTTTGAGAATGGAAAAGGAAATGTCTATTGGCGTCGCTGGAGTGATAGGCGAAACGGAGGAGCATGGATTGAAGATACAGAGACATATAAAGATGGACAATATGAATTTCCCCTTCCTCAACAACTACTCCCAAAGTAACAACCCCTCAGCCTCGATATAAAACAAATGGGACTGGGGGGGAAACAACTGTTATTAACCCAGCGAATCTTGAAGAGTATAATCTACTTCTTCAAGATATCTTGAGTATTTATCCTTCAGAGCAACAAACTGAAATTAAAATTATTTTTAATGAATTAAACTTAACTCAAAAACAACTAGAATTAGTCAAAAAAATAATAAAAGCCTCTCGTAATCAAATATCTTCGCCACAAGATGTAAAAGAGATAAAGTTACCTATAGTAGTAGAGTTTTTAGCTCAGCTTGAATCTAAATCAAAGAGATTAAGCAATAGGTTAAAAAATAATCCTGAAATTAAGTCTGAGCAAATAGTAACTCTTCAAAAAATTCCCAGCATTATAAAAGCTTCTTCGCAATATAATCAGAAAGAAATAACATCATCATCTCTTATTCTCACATTTGCTTTACCTATTATTTCATTAAGTTTACATTTAAAATCAGAAGCAGAGTTAGAAACAGAATATAATATTAATTTTAAAGAGTTAGTAAGAAAACTTCAAAGATATAGCAATCCTGTAAAAAATTATTTAAAAGTTTTTTTTATAGCATTGTTACTTTTTTTTCCAATAATAATGGAAAGAATAACATCCCTAGAAGTGTTTTTAAAATGGGAATTAAAGGTATTTGATACGCTAACACAACGAAAACCTTTTGAAAAACCAGATTCTCATTTATTAATTGTTGAAGTAACAGATGATGATCTGCAACGATATGGGTATCCTATACCGGATAATACATTAAGTCAGTTAATCAATAGACTACAAAGACATCAACCAGCTATCATAGGGATTAATATTTTGCGTCTCAACAAAGTAGAAAATGATGATAAGGTAATTTATGTTTGTAATCATCAAATTGAGACAAATGATCCTAATAGTAGAGGCGATTCTGCTCCATCTGACGTTTCAAATGATCATATAGGTTTTAGCGATATCATTGAAGACTCAGATAATGTTATTCGTCGTCATCTTTTGTTTCAAAAACCATATGCCACATCTCCTTGTCAAACTCCATTTTCTTTTAGTTTTTTATTAGCAGCATATTATTTAGAAGATAAAGGAATTGAGCCAAAGACAACAGTAGAAGGTTATACAAAGTTAGGTCAAACAGTTCTAAAAAAAATAACAAATCATACATGGGAACAATCAATAAACTGGAATATTATTACAAAAAATTTCTTTCAATGGTTTAACATTAATCCAGGATTTTATCAAAAAGAGGATTTAGGAGGATATCAACTGTTGCTAAATTATCGTTTCACCAAAGATAAAAGTATTGCCACAAGGTTGCCATTCAATTCAGTCATGGAAAATAAGTTTTCATCTGATACAATTAAAGATAAAGTTATTATTGTTGGCTATACTCAGAAAATTTATAGTCAGGATGTGTCTACACCATCTAGTAGCTTTTCATACAAACAAATACCAGTAGTAGAACTGCAAGCACAGATGGTTAGTCAGATTATTAGCGCAGTTTTAGATAAGCGTCCTTTACTATCATTCTTCCCAAAATGGGTTGAATTTCTCTGTATTAATATTATTCTTATTATAGGAGGTTTAATAGCTTGGATTTTTCATAATAATTGGACTGGGTTACTATTAAGCAACAGCGCAGCAATTGTTATTTTAGTAATATTCTCTTGGATATTATTAATTTCTGGTTACTGGATTCCATTAGTTCGCTCAATTTTAGCCTTTATGATTAGTAATATAGGGACAATATTATTTTTAAATAAGTTTAGATAAACCTTAGGGGTTAACTTAAATGCTCAGATTTTTATTATAATGTGGATACAATTCAAATTCATTAACTCATTTATCAATCTTTTCTTATTTCTTATCTGCACAAGTTGTAGTATAAATACTAACTCTTTTTCTATGGAAAATAAATCAAAACCCAATCCCACTGTAGAAGAAAACGACTCTAACCGCAATCCGAAAAAAGCAGCATTCAATTACAATCCTCCAGTAGATGATGCACCACAAAAGGGTAGAAAAGCTACAGCAGGAAGGGATGATTGTCCCACTGTAGACAAATCTCTAATCGCTTTAGTTCCTGAATGGCATTTAGCACTAACAGCAGAAGAAACTCCGATTTTTTGGTTTTATATTCCTTATCCTTTTACTATTCCTCAATCAGCAGCAATAGTTCTATGGGATGAACAACAAAATAAGGTTGATGAAGCAACTGTTTCGATTACTAATACCCCTGGAATTATTAGCGTTCGTTTACCAAAAACAGTTTTGGAAATTGATAAAAGGTATAGGGTAGACTTTTCTGTAAATTGTCTTGATAGAAATAGTAACACTTCTAGTAGTCAACCAATTGTCAAGAGTTGGCTAAAAAGAGTAGCTTTAGATAATAACTTGATTAATGAGTTAAAATCAGCAACAACCCCAAGAGAAAGATATATTCTTTACGCTGCTAATAGTATTTGGTACGAAGCATTAACCGAATTAGCTCAACTTCGCTATAATCAAAGTGATGCTCAACAAATCGTAGAAGATTGGGAGGAGTTATTGAGTCAGCCGGAAATTAATCTACCTGAATTAATATCAGAGCCTATTATTAACTGCTGCAGGTTAAAGGAAAATTGATTTTGATAAACAGTAAGTCAATCCGACTCATTAGACTTCTTGCAGAAGTCAGCCAACGCCGCATCTGGCAACAGGCAACGCCAAAGAAGAATAGATGCTTTCAGCATCGGGATTTATTACTTTTTGACTTTTGCAAGACCCAAACTGGGCTGCATTTACTATTATTGGAGAAGCTTATTAATTTAGACTAGATAATTATGCGACTTTTAAAACTATGCTTGATTACTCTTTTAACGTTCTTGATTGTCGTAGGAGTTCCTTGCTTAATTGATGGAACGTCTCTTTCTATATTACCAATTTTATCTCAAACAACAACAGAACGAACGATGGAAGCGGATAGGTTATTAAACGAAGGAATTAAAAAGTTAGCCAATATGGAGGCTAATCAAGCTGATTCAATTTTAACTCTGTTTCAAAAAGCTCTAACAATTTATCAAGAAGAAAAAGACAAAAATGGAGAAGGACAAGCTTTTAAGAATCTTGGGATTTTTTACTATCAATTACAAGATTACTCTCAAGCTCTCAACTATACGCAACAAGCTCTAAAAATTGCTCAAGAAATCAAAGATTTTGATTTAGAAACAAGAGCATTGACTAATGAAGGACTAATTTATTATAGTCAAAAAACTTATCCTTTAGCCATTCGTTCATATGAGGAGGGCTTATCTATTCTGCAAAAAATCAATAGTCCAGAACTAGAATCAAAACTTAACCATAATTTAGCCAATGCTTACAAAGATTCAAAAAACTTTTCTCAGGCGATAACTCACTATGAAAAAGCCTTAGTACTAGCCCGTAAAATTAATAGTCTTCCTGCACAATATCTGATTTTAGATAGTTTGTCAGAAGTTCATAAAAATTTAGGTAACAATAGTCAAGCGAATGAATATTCTCAGCAAGCTTTTGAAATACTTAGGCAAATAGAAACTAATAAAATGAATAATCTACCAAAACAAGAAATAAAAGGGATTATAGTTCCTTCTAGATATAAGATTTTTCTTGAGGGAAAAATAGATGATAAACCGTTTGATGTTATTTCTGGAACTCTAGAAATTCAACCAGCTTCAGAGGGAGATCCTAATCCATTTTTGGTAGCACTTTATATGGACAAAGTTAAGCCTGAAGAACTCAAAATTGGGAGTTTATTTTGGCAATCTTATTCTCCAGGTCATCCCCAAGAAAAAGAACATTTTAGTCGCATTTCTATTAGTAATAATCAAGTGAGTATGGAAATTAATCCCAGTGAAGGATTCCGAAGTGATGTCACATGGTTTATCCAAGGGTTACTCGGAGAAAATCTTCAACAATTACAACAAGAATTAGATCAAATACAGGAACAAATTAATCAAGTTCTTGAAGAACAGGGTCAACCCAGAACAGAAACAGGTTCCTATAAAATCCCTAATAAACCTACTTTTGCCGGAGTTGTCCCTAAAAGTGGATTACTAACTTTTTCAATTCAAAATAATCAAATTTTAGGAACGATTGATGCTTCAGGAATTTCAAGTGATGGTAAACAAAGTCGTTATCAAGCTAAATTTACGGGGCAATTAATAGAAGAACAATCAAAGAATAATGATGTTCAGACTTCTTTGAAAAAAGATGATTTGAATGGCAAGCCAATGATTGAGGCAAGTAACAAAAAAAATCCTTTGTGTTCTTTCTTTGATAAATTTCTAGCAAAAACAACTAAAGTAAGTGCTAAAGATGATTTTATAAAAAAAAAGAGTAATGCTCTTTTTTCCCTTTCAGGTATCAAAGAACCTCAATTTAAAAGTCTTCAGGGAGCTTGGTGGGGAACAGAAAATTTATCAGAAATATTTTTGGAAGCAAACTGGGTATTTTTAGATGATAATACCTTTATTTTTATTCCTCCTGTAAATGCTAACGTAAGAAAGGATTTATTTCCCTTATTGGGTAATTATTCTAATGTTAATAATACTTTGAAAATTAGAGGAGAACAATCTTCTTCTGGTACAGCGACTTCTCTCGATGGTACAATTAAATTACAAGGAAAACAGGCTTTCTTGGATGTTATTTATGTTGTTACAAGCATGGACTCCCAAAGAATTGTAAGGGTTTCTCAAACACTCTTAAAAAACAATAAAAATATTACTTATAAGTTACCTAAAACAGAAATAGAAGGAATAAAAATACCTTCTAGTTTTAAAATTTCTCTTCAAGGAGAAACCAACGGTAAATCCTTTGGACAACTTTCTGGTATTCTTAAAATAAAACCCAATGATTTAAGCAACAATTCTCATCCTTTTATCGTAACATTAAAAACAGATGCTAGAAAAAAAAATGGCAGTATTTCTTGGATAACTCAAGGAGCTTTATCATTTGCAAACAGTCAAATAACAATAGATAATCATCAAGTTACTTTACAGCTAAAACCGAGTTCAACAATATTTTCTGATCTCAATTGGTGGACATTACCGTCTAGTCAATCTAATGAATTAAATAATTCTCTTTTAATCTTTACAGGGACTGAAGGAGAGTTAACTTTTACAATAAATAATAATAAAATTTCAGGAACAATTAAAGGAACAGGTAATAGTTCAGGTTTTTACTCTAGCAATTATCAAGCAACATTTACAGGAGAAACAGAAACCCTTCCCCCTAGTTTTCAAGGGGTTTGGCAAGAAAAATCTCCTAAAGATTTTCAAAAAATTACTTTAAAACAAGAAGCAGAAAAAGTTTCTGGAACTTATACTGGTAATGGAGGTGGAAAAATAGAAGGATTTGTTACAGGAAACCGATTAGATTTTACTTGGAAAGGGTTAGATAAAAGACAAGGAAATGGTTTTTTACGAGCCGTTTCTAGCGGTAGAACGTTAACAGGGATTTGGGAAAATGTAAACAGTTCAACTCAGAAAAAAAGTTTTCTCGCCGAACGAACCAAAGACTCTTATCGAAATCTTGAGATTGCCAAAGAACTTGCTCAAGATAAATGGTATCTCAAAGATTGGGGAGCCGATTTAGTTCTTGAAGGTAGATGCGAACAAGCATTGTCTCCCTTAGAAACAGCATTGAAATTATACGAAAAAGAAAGACAAAATCTGCAAAACGATATTACGACAACTTATAGTTATCTTTTAGATGAAACAAATATTATTAGAAATCTGACTTATTGTTATTTTCAACTACAGGATTATCAGAGTTTAATTGCCAGTTTGGACAATTCATTAGAAGTCCGAAAGACAATGATTCAAACACAATATTTATCTCTTCCTATTGGTCAACAAGCTATTGATATTCGGCAAGCCCTTGCAACCCCTGTAGAAAATTGGAGAAAACGATTAACCGAAGATGCGGATAAGATTATTGCTTTGGATAAAGCACAACCATTTCTTCAAAAACTAACTACATATTTAGTCGAATTAGATGCCCAAGAAGAAGCTTTATTAGCCTCAGAACTATCTAGAGCAAGAGCCTTTGCTGATCTTTTAGAAAAACAAGTTTCTTCCTCTACGTTAAAAAGAGTGATTAGTGCTAATCCACCAACTATTAAACAAATCAAGAAAATTGCGAAGGAACAAAACGCAACCCTTGTAGAATATTGGGTAACAAAAGGCGATTTAAACACTTCAAATGAGAAACAGAATCAAAAACCAAAAGTTTATATTTGGGTTATTCAGCCAGAGGGAAAAATTAATTTTCGCTCCGTTGATTTAACTTTTTCCAATCAATCTCTCAATCAAATTGTGGCAGAAACTCGCAAATTCATGGGGTTAGGAGAAGCAACTCGTGGAAATGCTATTGAGTCAACTTTTAAGTTAGGTGATTTAGTTAGACTTAAAACAGATCCTCTTGAGTATGTACGCGAGGTCGTTAGGGTGAGTCCCGATGGTAATTCTATTACTGTCAGATTTGCCAATGCTCCCAATGCACCTATTAGAGATGTTTTAGCAAGAGAGTTAGAAAAAGTTGCTTCTGGGACAAACAAAAGATTACAACAATTATATAAACTTTTGATTGACCCGATCTCTCAATTTTTACCAACTAATCCAGAAGCTCATGTAATTTTTATTCCCCATCAAGAACTCTTTCTGTTGCCATTTCCTGCCCTTCAAGATAAGCAAGAAAAATACTTAATTGATAACCATACGATTCTTACTTCTCCAGCCATTCAAGTTTTAGACTCAACCCATCATAGACGACAGCAAATTACAGGAAAAGCACAAGAATCTGTTATTATTGGAAATCCTAGTCCAATGCCTGGAAACTTTGCTCCGATTCAAGGGTCTGAAGAAGAAGCCAAAACAGTTGCTCAACAGTTAAAGGTTAAACCCTTAATTGGCACAGAAGCAACGGAAAAAAATGTTAGAGAAAAACTGTCTCAGGCAAGGTTAATTCATTTTGCGACTCACGGCACGTTCGATAATGAAAACCCCTTGCAAGGTTTGATTGCACTAGCTCCTTCAGGCAATGAATATAACGGAATGTTTACGGCTGAAAAAATTCTTAATTTGGGCTATTTACTTAATGCTGAGTTAGTGGTTTTGAGTGCTTGTGATACAGGTCGAGGTAAAATTTCTGGAGATGGAGTCATTGGCTTATCTCGCAGTTGGATGATAGCTGGGGTTCCTAGTATTATAGTATCTTTATGGCAAGTACCTGATGAAAAAGCAACTCCCCTATTAATGGAAAAATTTTATCAAGAACATACTCAAAAAAATTCAAATAAAGCTCAAGCTCTGCGAAAAGCAATGCTAGAAACTAAAACTCAACATCCTGAACCGAAAAACTGGGCTGCATTTACGCTTATTGGTGAAGCAAAGTAAGATTGAGATCCTGCACCAAGCGTCGAACTCAGGTTACTAAGTTTTATTCTAGAGTAATTCTAGCTCCTAACTCTCAAACCTAATCAGAAAAGCCTTTCTGATTAATAACCATGTAACATATTTGTATCTTTAATATTATTTTTTTACCCAAAAACCGTAACATTCAATACAAAACACCAGCAAAAATGTTCATCATGAACAAAAAAGACTGAGAAAGATTCTTAATAAGGAACGAGAGAATGGGGTTGACAGAAGCATACTACTTATTGTATATTTTTTCGTAATAGTAAAGGTATGATGGGTAAACTGTGTCCGCCTATATATCCTTAATTTGGCACCAAATTAAAGTGATTATTAGAGTTCTTCTTTAGAATTTAAGACCTTGCATTGGTTTTTAAAAACTTATTGTTTATTTTTAAAAATGGTTTATTGCTTTGCTGAATCAAGTTGTATGGGAATAAAGAGAAACGGTAGGATGTAGCAAAAGAGTTATCTCTTACCACACCCCATAGGTTTGTTCTGATTTAGGTGGCAAGCTAATCTAGCTTCGCCAAATTTGCTCAATAATTGTTTCCGGTGAAATATCAGCAATACTATCGGTTTGAGATTGTAAGCCAATATAACGATCTTGAGCAGGTGGCAGAAGTTTAGTTGCTTGAGTGGGGCCAAATAGTCCCACCGTATAAGTCCCTACTGCTACAGCCAATTGTACGGGAATACTATCAGGACTGATAATCAGATTAGCCCCCGCAATCATAGCCGCTAATTTCCCCATATCATTGGGTTTTGTTACCTTCAGGGTAGGATAACTCTCCTTAAGGGGCTTAATCCATTCTGACCCGTCAGACCCTTGTAACAGAACAATAGGAAGATTAGGTTGCTTTTGTTGAATGTTCTCGATAATTTTGCCCCATTGAGAGATAGGATAGCTATTTTTTGCGGTTTTGGACTCAGGTAATTCTCCCACCCCTCCAGAAATCAATACATAACCCCCTGGCAAATCTAAGCGTTTTTGTTCTCCTTCTGCCCAGTCAATATCCGCTTTAGGCAGAGATATTTTGAGAGAGGGACAGGGAGAATGAACATCTAGACCTTGTAGGAGATCATGATACTGATAAGCAGTGTATTGTTCAGTTTTTAGGACAACAGGATTAGAAATAAACCAACCGGGTTGAGTTTGGTAAGCCACACAAAGAGGGATGCCATTTAACCACAACAGAAGTCCTAGTGTCCAGCGTGGGTCAAGGGTAACAGCCACATCATATTCACGATCGCGGATAATGCCTAATAAATTGAGATAATCAGCCAATCCATTGCGATCTTTATAATCAAACATCAAGACTTCGTGGATGTAGGGACACACCCGATAAGCTGGTTTAGCACGGGGTTCGACGATGACATCTATCGTGGCCTTCGGGTATTGGATTTTCAGATCTTCCAGGGTTGGAAAAAATAAGAGTTGGTTACTAATTCCCCCAGGAACTAGGGCTAGTATTCGCATAAGTACGTTTGTTGTATTGAGTATCTATCGGCTTAATCAGCTTAATTCTAAAGGAAGAACGCTGAAATCGCTTGTCTGTTCAGAATGAATTTCTATTGGTGGGGTTAGTGGATGTTCATCATTATGAATGGGAAAAAGCCTGGAATATTATGCAAAATACCACACCTTTGATTATACCAATCATACTTTGTTACCGTTCGAGTAGAATTAAAACATTACGTTCAATCCGAAGCCCAATTAACAGTTTAATTCGGTTTTTGGTAACTTTAATGGGGATTTTATAGCCATATGTTATTGGATGAGATACACTACATTGGTATCAAAACTATTATAGGTAATGGTTTGACTTCCAACGCGATCGCCAGGAAAGAACTTCCTAAAGGGCAGGTTTATACAACATATTGGTTAGAATCATGAAATTTTGGCATAAACCCGCCCCTACCATAGTCAAAACTTGCAAATTGTTCATGAATACACTTAGTAAATTATCAGAAAATATGAATATTGCTGCCAAAATTCAAGATATTTTTCCCTCGATTGATAGTATACCTTTAGACTTTCAATTAAACCATCCCATTGACCAAAAAGAATATTTGGTTGATGGAAAATTAGAGATTTGGGAAGGAGAAACAGAAGAAACATTTTCTCCTATTTATCTCAAAACATCAGAAGGACTGGTTCGTCACCAAATTGGACAGTTTCCCCTATTAAATCAAGAAGCTGCTTTATCTGCCTTAGAAGCGGCGGTAAAAGCTTATGATAATGGTAGGGGAAAATGGCCAACCATGTCAGTAGGTCAACGTATCGAATGTCTTCAAGATTTTGCCTATCGCATGAAAGAAAAGCGTGGCATAGTTGTTAATTTATTGATGTGGGAAATTGGTAAATCTTACACAGATTCTTGTAAAGAATTTGATCGAACTGTTGACTATATTGAAGATACAATTGATGCTTTAAAAAATCTAGATCGTGTCTCCTCTCGGTTTGAAATTTCCGAAGGAGTCATCGGACAAATTCGTCGCGCCCCTTTAGGTGTTGTCTTAAGTATGGGGCCAGCAAATTATCCCTTAAACGAGACATTCACTACTTTAATTCCAGCCCTCATTATGGGCAATACAGTGATTGTTAAAGCCCCAAGACCTGGAGTTTTATTGAATTACCCTTTATTAGAAGCTTTTAAAGAAGCTTTTCCTCCGGGGGTAGTTAATACCATTTATGGGCAAGGACGGTTAATTTCTCCGCCTTTAATGGAATCAGGCAAAATAGATGCTTTAGCTTTTATTGGAACAAGTCGTGCCGCTAATAATCTCAAAAAACAGCATCCTAAATCTCATCGTTTACGTTCAATTTTAGGATTAGAAGCGAAAAATCCAGGTATTGTTTTACCTCATGCAGATTTAGATTTAGCCGTCAAAGAATGTATTTTAGGAACTCTTTCTTATAATGGACAACGCTGTACCGCGATCAAAATTCTTTTTGTTCATACGGCAATTATTGATAAGTTTCTAGAGAAGTTTACCACTGCGGTAAATAACCTAAAATTTGGTATGCCTTGGGAAGATAATGTTTTCTTAACACCTATTGCTGAACCTGGTAAACCGAACTATCTTCAAGAATTAGTAGAGGATGCCAAACAACATGGGGCAGAAGTTATTAATGAAGCGGGAGGGATGATCAATGAAACCTTCTTTTATCCAGCGATTCTTTATCCCGTTAATGATAAAATGAAGGTCTATTCTGTTGAACAATTTGGCCCAGTTGTTCCTATTGTTCCCTTTGATGATATTGAGACTCCTATTAATTATTTAGTCAAGTCAGATTATGGTCAACAGGTCAGTATTTTCGGACAAAATACAGAAGCGATCGCGCAATTAGTTGATCCATTGGTTAACCAAGTTTGTCGTGTTAATATTAACAGTCAATGTCAACGGGGCCCTGATACTTTTCCCTTTACAGGAAGAAAAGATTCTGCGGAAGGAACATTATCAGTGCATGATGCGTTAAGGGCCTTTTCTATTCGTACTCTCGTTGCAGCAAAAGACATTGATCTCAATAAACGATTAATTTCTGAAATGGTCAGAGAACATAAGTCTAATTTTCTCTCAACTGATTTCATTTTGTAGGGAGAAAGCAAAAGATATCTCAAAGTAAACTATAAATATTGTAAAATCCCAGGGATAACCCTCTGGGATTTGTCTTGTTATATGGCAAAGAAAAATGTTAAATAGTAAACTAAACAAAATATTTAGGAGATGACTGGCAAAGATCAGGAAATATAACGATTTAATTTTATCAGATTATTAAGTAATTGATCAACATGAATTAAACCTTGTACTCCTTTTCCTCCGCCTACATTGGAAACCCCATAAACAATTTTTTTAACAGTATTTAACTCATCTTGAGGATTGATTTGTTGTTTGGTTTTATAAGATAACGCCGATGTATGAGCAATAATTCCTCTGTTTTTACCAAAAGAATCCATCAAATTGAGCCAATCTTGATCCAGATCATCACTATTAATACCGATAGGTAAAAGTAGAGTCAAAATATTTTTTTCTTTAATACCATGATTGTCATTTACAGAAGATATAAAGCGACGATGTGCTTTATCTATTTTATTATCTAATTTTAACTGTTCTTGAAGTTTTTTATCGAAATTAGATTGTTTAGACCTAAGGGAATCTGGAGGTGCTTCCATTTCCATTCCAGAAAAAGCAAGTAAAGAAAGTAAAGTTCGTCCACTTTCTCCCTTTTTTTTCCAAGTATCAACGGCTGAAAGTGCTATTTCTTTAACTCGATCTTCAAAATAAGCCTCGATTTCAGCATGAGCTAATACTCGATAAGAAATTGCATGAGCTAACTTTCTTTCAGAATATGATCCTGTGGGATCATATTTTCTTGGTAAAAAATTTTTTTAAAGTTTATTTAGTTCTTTTTCTAAGGATCTAAATCTTTGGGAACGAGGCATAATTTAATCTTTTTTACCTCATCTAAATCCTGAAAAAACAAGATGATTATTAATTAATTCAGGAATATTAAAATCTATTTCTAAAACTTCTTGTAAAGCTTTACCCCAAAGAGCTAATCTTCTGTGAGTATTAGTAATAGTATTTGTACTACTTTTGACTGAACTTATAAAATCTGGTGATGAAGAACAAATGGTCTTAAAGGCTTCTTCAATTTTTATTTTATTTACCTGCTCTACTTTTTGTCGAATCTCTGCATCTGAAAAATAAAATAATATTGTGTCCAGTAACGATAAATTTCTTTGTCTTTCATATGTGGCTTTATCTTGTAACCAAATTTTGCTAAAATTATCTTCCCCAAAGATTCTGATAGTCATCTCCACAGCTTTTTCAAATTTTTGAATAGTTTCCTCTATATTATCTTGTTTTTTTTCCCATTCGTCATTAAATCTTTTAGAAGTTTTATCTACAAAATTTTTTAAATCTCCTCTATATTCAGGTAAAAAATACTGAAAAGCAATATACTTTAAAAGTAATTGATTATCACGCATACGAAAATCTGGTTGCTTAGTAAAAATAGCTTTTAACCCTTTACTTTTAATTGACTGATCATCTATATAATCAGTAAATTTTCCGGGATTTAAGGCTTGTCTAAGTTCTTGAGGAGATAGAGGGGTACTTTCGGCATTTAACCTCAGAAATACTTTGTAAAGAAAATTCTCACTTTGCCAGTTTTTGATTATTGTTGTCCGAATTGTTTGATTATCTAAAGCATCTAAATATTGACTATATAAGGGATTGTTTTCAAAGTCTTGCAACTTCAAACTATTCAAATTAGATAAAAATTCTAGTTCTTTTAACTTAAAATTGTTATTTGGTGATTCACTTTTATTATAAAATTGCAAAATTGTAAGTAAACGTTGCTTACCATCAAGAACTAAATATTTACCTTTTTCTTTTTCTGCTAAAACTATTTGTGGTACAGGAATTCCTAAAATTAAAGATTCTATAAAACGACTCTTCCGTTTGATCGTCCAAGCATCTCTACGCTGAAATCTAGGATTTAAGTTAATATTTTTGCGGTTCAGTTGATTTAAGATAGTTTCTGTTGTCCAGTCAGTTCCATAAACAACAATATCAGAAATATGTTTAAGATTAAATTCGGAACTATCTGATTCATTTTGTGCATCATCAAAGCCAAATTCTTCCGCCAATTCTTCTTCATTGTACTGGAATTCTGCTACTTGACTCATATCATTTATTTTTTGCTAAGTTGCTTTAAAATGTCTCTTATGATTAATTGTATATAATGTTAGCAAGACTAATCTACTATTTTTTACCTCTTACTGTTGGGAAGTGTAGATTTAAGGAAAATTTGGTAATTCTTAAGCATATAAGCAAGAAATTTGTCCTAAACTGAAAGTCAACAACCCCTAAACTCCCATTTCTGAACTAAAATAGTGGTAGTAAAGTATTACAATACTATGGACAGCCCAACTGCAACTCTTTTGATTTCCTGTCCCGACCAACAAGGATTAGTAGCTAAATTTGCCAGTTTCATTTATGCTAATGGGGGCAATATAATTCATGCGGATCAACATACAAATTTTGAGGCTGGTCTATTTCTAAGCCGTATGGAATGGCAACTAGAAGGCTTTAATCTATCCCGTGATATGATTGCCCCGGCTTTTGCTGCTATTGCTAAACCCTTACAAGCAGTGTGGCAAGTTCATTTTTCTGATACTATTCCTCGTGTTGCTATTTGGGTGACAAAACAAGACCATTGTTTACTCGATTTATTATGGCGATGGCAAGCAAAAGAATTATTAGCTGATATTCCTCTAATTATCAGTAATCATACCACATTACAAGCGATCGCCCAACAATTTGGCCTAGATTTTTGTCATCTTCCTATTAATAAAGATAATAAAATTCAACAGGAAGCGCGACAATTAGAAGTCCTCAGACAATACCGCATTGATTTAGTAGTTTTAGCTAAATATATGCAGATTTTAACCCCAGATTTTATTAATCATTTTCCTCATATTATTAATATTCATCACTCTTTTTTACCTGCATTTGCTGGGGCCAACCCTTACCATCGGGCCTACGAAAGAGGAGTTAAAATTATCGGGGCCACGGCCCATTATGTTACTGCGGATTTAGATGAAGGGCCTATCATTGAACAAGATGTGGCTAGAGTTAGCCATCGAGATACGGTTCCCGATTTAATTCGCAAAGGAAAAGACTTAGAACGGGTCGTTTTAGCCAGGGCCGTCCGCTTACATTTACAACATCGAGTCTTAGTATACGGCAATCGCACTGTGGTTTTTGCTTAAAAAAAATGGTCATGACACTAGCTTAAGTGTCATCCACACTCAGGACAATCATTAAAGGGACAACTTATCCTAGACCTAGAATAGACCCTGATTATACTTTTATCTTAATGTTTTCCCGTTGCATTTTCCCTAAATCATGAATTTATTCACTGTTTCTAACCATTCGGTCAAGTCTCGCATTTCTCCTTGGTTGATTCGTCTAGTTTATCCGTTAGGTTCTTGGGTAATAGTCCCTGTTTTTTTTCGTCGTATGACGATTATTGGACAAGAAAATATCCCGACTCAGGGGCCAGTTATTGTGGCCCCAACCCATCGTTCTCGTTGGGATGCGTTAATCGTTCCTTATGCGGTGGGTAGAATGGTCAGTGGACGAGATTTACGGTTTATGGTGACATCAACTGAAATGAAAGGTCTTCAAGGCGGTTTAATTCGTCGTTTAGGGGGCTTTCCTATAGATGTTGAACGTCCGGCTATTAGCAGTGTAGAACATAGTGTCGCTGTCCTTAAACAAGGGGAAATGTTGGTAATTTTTCCTGAAGGTGGTATCTTTAGAGATAAAATTGTTCATCCTCTTAAGCGAGGGGTGGCCCGTATTGCTTTAGAAGTGGAATCTCAACAACCCGGTTGTGGTATTAAAGTTCTTCCAGTTAGTATTCAATATAGTCAACCTTATCCGAGTTGGGGAACAGATGTGACGGTTAATATTGCCCCTCCTATCGATGTGTCTAGTTACTATACCCAAAAGATGAAAACCTGTTCAGAAAAGCTGACTCATGAGTTAGAATCAATTCTTAAAGGGTTACATGAAAAACAACATTTATCACAAGAATTTGTCTTATTAAATAATTATTAAATAAGAATTAGTAGGGCTTTAATATCGTTAAACCCTGAAATGTAAAGCCATATTTAGGTATTTTGTATACGTTCTACAGAAAAATTATGAATCAAAATCAGATAATTATTCAACAAGCTATTAAAGCTTGTATTGATAAAAATGCAGTTACTTTTGCTTCTCTATTTGCTGAAAATGGGGAAATTATTCTTAATAATAATAGAAAGATACTTAAACCAGAAATTGCAAAAGTTACGGCTGATTATTTTGCTAATTTAGCGTATATAAATATAGAAATTAAAAATATTTCTGTTGCAGAAAATAAAGCATTGATTGATTGGACATGGCAAGATTATAATACTTTAACAGGGAAACAAAATTGCCAGGATAATGTTATCTCAATTCATTTTACATCAGGTTTGATTAGTAGTTGGCAAGAAAATAAGGTTCTATCGCAGTTACTATGCTAAATTAATAATTAATAACAGACTCAAGTCTGAACCTATAAAGACTAAGTCCGCCTGCGCGGACTAAATGCTAAGTTGCGTAGGCAACCTTTGTTTGTATAGCTTAACTATGAACGAGTTAAGGTCTATCATTTGTAATAATTTAGCATAACTTGTTCGGTAGAACCGAAAATAATAAGTAGTAGGGGCGGGTTTTGGACAAAATTCTCTGATTTTCACCAATAAACTCCATAAACCCGCCCTGGGTTTTGGACAAAATTCCCTGATTTTCAATAAATAGTCTTCAAGATGATGTTACCGCAGATTGAGGTTTAGCAAAAATCATCCGTCCTGCTGAAGTTTGTAACGCAGAAGTAACAACAACTCTTAACTCTCCCCCTAAATAATCTTTGCCTTCTTCTACAACTACCATCGTTCCATCTTCAAGGTATCCTACTCCTTGAGTGGGTTCTTTACCAGGTTTAAGAATTTTCAGGTCTAAAGTATCTCCAGGTAAATAAATAGGACGTATCGCTTGTGCGATATCATTAACATTAAGAATGGTCACTTTTTGTAAGTTAGCGACTTTACTTAAATTGTAATCATTAGTAAGGAGAGTTCCATTGATTTCTAAAGCTAAATGCACTAATTTAGCATCAACAGTAGAAATTTCTTCATAATCTGCTGAATGGATAACAATTCGTTTAGGAAAAGAGTCTTGCATCCGGTTCAGAATATCTAAACCCCGTCTTCCCCGAACCCGTTTTTGGTCATTACTTGCATCTGCTAATTGTTGTAATTCCTGTAAAACAAACTGAGGAATCAGAATTTGTCCTTCAATAAATCCTGTGTCAAGTAATTCTTCAATACGACCATCAATGATACAACTGGTATCAATAACTTTAGTAGAAGCTGGTTGTAAAGTTCCCTCCGCTACTAACATACTTTCAATACTATTAGGATTAATGAGTCGCAAAAAAGTCCGTCCGTGAGTATCCGCTAAACTAATTCCCATAAAAGAAAACGTGACGCTACCTAAAATAGCAATCATCGGTTTAATAAAGACAAACTCTTTAGGAATTGGTAACACAAAAATGGGGGCTAACATTAGATTAGCAATTAATAGACCAATTACTAATCCTACGGCCCTCGTTAAAATGACTTCAATAGGAGTTGAACGAATTTTCGTCTCTAAACGACGATAGGTGGTTTGAACGACTAAACCAACGGCCAGTCCGATAATTGAGGTAAAACCAGCCCCTAACCACCGCAAGGCCTCAATATTGGAGATTTGCTGTTGAACCGCTTCGGGTAACAAATCTACACTATCAAATCCGATTCCGGCGGCTGCTAAGATGAAGATAAAGATAATAATGGCATCAATCATAATTCCTATCCTAATCAATAATTTGGGAGTTGAGATAAAAAATTAGTAAAATTTTCCCAGATGAATCTAGATTAATACCATTTATTATATCCTGCGTTTTGCCATTCAGGCCTTATCGAGGGGGTTTAGACAAACTTCCTTTAAGATTTACAGGACAACATCAATTAAAATTATGCAAGACATAGGTATTCCTACATCAGCTTATCTTCATATCCCTTTTTGTCGTCGTCGTTGTTATTATTGTGATTTTCCTATATCAGTTTTAGGGAATAAAACTGATATTTATACCTCTAATTCTATTAGAGAATATGTGACGTTTATTTGTCAAGAAATAAGTTTAACTTCCTTTCAAGGATATCCCTTAAAAACGATTTTTTTTGGAGGTGGAACTCCTTCATTATTGCCTCCTATTTATGTAGAGAAAATTTTGCAAACCTTAGATAATAAGTTTGGAATTGTTACTGATGCAGAAATTTCTTTAGAAATTGATCCCGGTACATTTACTATTGAACAATTACACGGTTATCAACAATGTGGAGTGAATCGAGTTAGTTTAGGGGTACAAGCTTTTCAAGATAATTTATTAGAAAAGTGTGGCAGATTTCATCGAGTTAATGATATTCTAAATGCCATTGAGTTTATTCATGAAGTTGGGATTAAAAATTTTAGTCTTGACTTAATTTCTGGCTTACCTGAACAAACATTAGATGATTGGCAATTATCTCTAGAAACAGCGATTTCTCTTGCACCGAATCATTTATCTTGTTATGATTTAGTCTTAGAATCTGTCACAGCATTTGGCAAACAATATCAACCCGGTAAATTTCCCTTACCTACGGATGAAATGACAGCCCAAATGTATAAACTTGCTCAGTCTATATTAACATCTTCAGACTACGAACATTATGAAATTTCTAATTATGCTAAACAGGGTCATCAATGTCTTCATAATCGAGTTTATTGGCAAAATCAGTCCTATTATGGCTTTGGTATGGGGGCAGCAAGTTATACAAATCAACAAAGATTTACTCGACCTCGGACTCGACAAACTTATTATGATTGGGTTCAAAAATTAGCTGAATCAGATGGTATAATTAATTGTTCTCAAGTTTCAACAAATGATATCTTATTAGAAACATTAATGCTAGGATTACGACTAAAAGAAGGTGTTGACTTACTGATTATAAATGATTATTATGGCTCAGAAATAATTGCTAAAATTATTAAATGTTGTTCAAGTTATGCTCAGCAAGGATGGGTCAACTTTCTTGATAATAAACGACAGATAATCAATTCTAGTAATTTTAATAATTGTTCAAACATAGCAAGAATAACTCTTAGTGATCCTGAAGGATTTTTATTCTCTAATACTATCTTAGCTACCTTATTTGAAACTTTAGAATCATAAAGAAACTGACACCTTTAAAGGTGCAGCTACTAAAACTCAACCCGCCTTCGCGGGTTGAGTTATTTGTTAATATTAAATTCTTATGTATTTTTGGTTTATAATAAAATAATATAGGTTTAAAGCTATCAACTATCATGATTCAAAAAAACTTAGAAGACATAGATCCTAATTATTTATCAAGACCTAATGGTAATTTTTTCGGATTACCTTATACAATTGAAGAAGCTAACATTGTTTTTCTTCCTGTTCCTTGGGATGTTACCACATCTTATCAAGCAGGTGCAGCCGATGGGCCAAAAGCTATTTTAGACGCTTCTTTACAAGTTGAATGGTATGATCATCATTGTCCTGATGCTTGGAAAATTGGTCATGGAACTATCCCAATAGATGCTAATATTCGAGAAAAGAATAAACAAATACGTTCTGTGGCAAAATCTATTATTGAATATCAATATTATGAAGGAAACTATCAAGATGAAGCGATTCAAAATGAATTAAAAATAGTCAATGATGCTTGTATAGATTTGAATAATTGGGTCTATACTCAGTCCAAACAATTATTACATCAAAATAAATTAATCGGGGTAATCGGTGGGGATCATAGTGTTCCTTTAGGACTCATGAAAGCCTTAGAAGAAATCCATAATAATTATGGTATTTTACAGATAGATGCTCATGCTGATTTGCGTCAAGCTTATGAAGGGTTTACTTACTCTCATGCTTCTATTATGTCTAATGCCTTAGAATTAGACGGAATCACTAATTTAGTACAAATTGGTATCCGAGATATTTGTGAAGAAGAACTTACTCAAGCAACAAATGATCCTCGCATTAGTATATTTCATGATTGGCAACTAAAAACTAATACTTATCAAGGAATTTCTTGGGACAAGCAATGTCAAGAAATTATTGCTAAACTTCCCGAAAAAGTTTATATTAGTTTTGATATAGATGGTTTAGATCCGAGATTTTGTCCTCATACGGGGACTCCCGTACCAGGAGGTTTAGATTTTAGTCAAGCCGTGTATTTAATTCAGTGTTTAGTAGCTGCGAATAAAACAATTATTGGCTTTGACTTATCTGAAGTAGCACCCGGTTTAACTGATCAATGGGATGGTAACGTTGGTGCTAGATTACTCTATAAACTTTCTAACTTCATGTATGTTTCTCAGAAACAAATATGACAATAAGTATAAACGTTCGATATTCCTGGTAAAAAAAAATGTTAACAAATTGTTTAACTTATGTATTTTTGGGACTTATTCTCTTATAATCTTTATTTGTAAGTCGTTTTGAAAGATCTCAAAGTTAGAGTCAAGCACTCAGATTCGATAGCGGCACTCATATCATAACGGAGGGGAAATTGTGATGGGTACAAGAGAGTTTATGGAACGCAATTTTCTGCACTTTAATGCAGCTACTTGTCTAGATGCTGCACAGGGGTGGATCAAACATTTAGAAGCAGGTAACAAAATGTTAGTTACCTTAGCTGGTGCGATGAGTACTGCAGAATTAGGAATTTCTTTAGCCCAGATGATTCGTGAAGATAAAATTCATGCTATTTGTTGTACAGGAGCTAATTTAGAAGAAGATATATTTAATTTAGTAGCTCATGATCATTATAAAAGAATTCCCAATTATCGTTCTTTGCAACCTGAAGATGAGATAGCACTGCGAGAAAATGGATTAAACCGAGTCACTGATACTTGTATTCCTGAAGAAGAAGCTGTCAGAAGAATAGAAGATCATCTTTTAAAAGTTTGGCAAAAAGCAGAAAATTCTCAACAACGATTTTTTCCCTACGAATACCTTTATCAACTGTTAGAAAGTGGAGTTTTAGAGAGTTCCTATCAAATTGATCCTCAAGATTCTTGGATGATAGCAGCTTGGCAAAAAAACTTGCCTATTTTTACTCCTGGTTGGGAAGATTCTACCACAGGAAATATCTTTGTCTCTCATGTCATTAGAGGTGATATTAAAGATATTGGAATTGTAAAAAGTGGCTTAGAGCAAATGTATAAGCTAGTCTATTGGTATAAAGAAATAACTCAAAATTCTTCCCTTGGTTTCTTTCAAATTGGAGGAGGAATAGCCGGAGATTTTCCCATTTGTGTAGTTCCTTTAATTCGACAAGATCTCGAAGAAGATTGTCAGTTATGGAGTTATTTCGCTCAAATTAGTGATTCTACTACCTCTTATGGTTCCTATAGTGGCGCGGTTCCTAGTGAAAAAATTACTTGGGGTAAATTAGGAGTAGATACCCCAAGTTATATAATTGAATCAGATGCAACTATTGTCGCCCCTCTGATCTTTAATTATGTACTAAATAAGTAGAATAATTTATAAATTATAAATTATAAATTGGTAACTAATTCTTGAAAATTTATGTAAAAATTGACAACAAATAAGATAAGATAAAATAAAGTTAATTAGTAAAGGATAAGAATTAATCATGTTAGACGAAAAAGCAAAAAAAACAATGTTACGCAAAATTCCTCACGGAATTTATATCTGTGGGGTAAAAGATGGAGAAAATGTTAATGGGTTTACCGTTAGTTGGGTAATGCAGGCTTCATTTGAACCCCCACTAATCATTAATTGTGTGAAAAAAGATTCCGGTTCTCATGAAATGTTGAAAAAATCTGGAGTGTTTTCTGTCAGCTTTTTAGAAGAAGGACAAAAAGAATTAGCCGCTAAATTTTTTAAACCTAGAAGTCGGGTAGGTAATAAATTTGAAGATGTAGAATTTATTGAAGGGGAAGCCACTGGATGTCCTATTATTAAAGACTCTTTAGGATATGTGGAATGTAACGTAGTGGGTTCTGTTGAAAAAGGAGATCATACCGTATATGTAGGAGAAGTCATTGCCGCAGGAATTTATCGAGAAGGAAACCCCTTACTTTTAGAGAGTACAGGATGGCAATATGGAGGTTAATTGTAAATTTTAAATTCGTTATTTTTTAAACAATTTAAACCTAGAAATATTGATTCTATCGCGGGCTTTTTGTCATTAACTGAAACTAATTGACAATAGAAAAGTCAGACTACTTTGCTTGTAAGTATTCTTAGATATAAGTTTCAGATGTTCGCTTTATATAAATATATTCTAACTATTGTGAAAATAGATGTCAAGTTGGCAATTTTTCGGACATCGAGTCCTCAAATTGCCGTGAAGCACCCTCCCCACCCCGAAGAAAGCTGAGGGATAAGCTAAAACGCATTTACAATGCGTTTTAGCAAGGCAAAAGGCAAAAAGCAAAAGGCTTTCATGGAAGAGGATTGTAGCTTTTTTCTTGCATTTAACCAATAAGCAGTTTAAATGCACAAAAGCTTAGCACATTCGTTGAAATAACTGGAATAATCTGTCATTCGATAAGCTCATCTTATGATGGGTATAATCTTTTATTTGTCAATAACACTTTACAAAACTAAATATATTTGTTACATTAATTTACATAGAGACACACCGGAGATAAAAAACGATGTATACCACAACCCAACTTGACAACGGTTTATTAAACAACTACGCAGCAGAACCCAAGACCTACTACGCTCAATATCCGGCCCCCTACGAACAACGCCGTTATGTGATTCAAGGGGCGATCGCTACTTTATTAGTCACAACATTAATAGTAATTTCGGCTGTTATCAGCTAATAATTGAACCATACTTGTCACCATTGATTATTGATTTCTCCTACTTGACCTCGGTTATGCCGGGGTTTTTATTTTAAATAAATAGGACTAAGAATTATTACTTATTATTGATTAGCAAATTAAGTTAACATTGATCGATCAAAAAAAAATAAAGTTCCCTAACAATCTAGAAAAAACCTTAAAATACCGCCTAGTTGCCCATTAACTTACCTAGACTCAAAGGACAGTGATGTAAAAATTAACTGTTCTCGACGCTTCGTAAAACTCCTTAACACATAGCAGCAAATATTATGGGTGAACAGCTTCAACCTCAACCCCAGAGGGACGGTATTTTACGGCCAAAAAAGGATGATAAAATTGAGCGACTCAGACGCATTTTCTCATCTTTGTCCCTTAGTGTCCTATGTTTAGCCACATCTTTACCCACTTGGGCGGCCCCTCCTCGGAATCCTGATGAAACCGTCGAATGTGAGTTATTGATCGTTGGGGGAGGGTTAGGGGGTGCTGCTGCTGCTTATGAATCCTTATTAGCCGGTCGTACAGTTTGTTTAACCGATATTACGGACTGGATAGGGGGACAAATTTCTTCTCAAGGTACTTCTGCACTTGATGAAGGACAAAAACAGCGATCGCTACAATATTTTCCTAGAGGGTATCAAGCCTTGAGACAAACTCTAACACGAGTTTACGGTAAACTCAACCCTGGAGACTGTTGGGTTAGTGAAAGCTGTTTTCTGCCCAAAGATGGCCATCAAATCGTCTATAGACAGCTAAAAGAAGCGGAAATGTGGGGACGGGGCAAACTCAAATGGTTTCCTAATACAGTCATTAAAGACTTAGGCATTAGTAACAACGGCAAAATCATTAATAACGCGATCGCTATTCAACATAATCAGGCAATTGGCAAACCATCCCTTAACAGTCAACCTTTATCACAAGTCATTGACGATGCCTATCATTATCAAAATTCTAGCAATTTAACGAAAAAAATTATTCGCTTTCAACCCAAAGCTAAAAAGACAGGGGACTGGTTAGTTATTGAAGCCACAGAAACTGGAGAAATTGTCGCTTTAGCGGACGTTCCTTACCGTTTAGGATTAGATCCTCGTTCTCATCTTAACCCGTCTTCTCCGACGGATAAAGGAGACCCTTATTGTACTCAAGGGTTTACTTATACTTTTGCCATGGAACGGACGCAGGAGATGCAACCCCAAGAGAAACCACCCTTTTATGAGCAGTATGAGCCTTATTATGGGTATGATTCTAATCGTAAATTGGCCTATTTTGACTTAGTATTCACTTATCGACGCATTTGGAATCCCAAACCCGGAAAAATGATTCGGGTAGGAAGGATGAAGATTAGTCAACCTGCACCTGGGGATATTTCCATGCAAAATTGGTTATGGGGCAATGATTATCGTCCAGGTACGTCTGAAGATAATTTGATTTACACCCGTGACCAACTGCAAAAAACGGGACAACTGACACCCGGAGGATGGCAAGGAGGCCTACGTCAAGATACTTTACGTAGAGGTGAGGAATTATCTAAAGGGTTTTATTATTGGTTAGTGGCTGGAAGTACAGATTCTCGTCTGGGATATGGGGTCAAAACTCCTCAACCGAATCATCGTTTATTGAAGGGGTTAGATTCTCCCATGGGTACGATGCACGGGTTATCGAAATATCCTTATATTCGGGAAGGAAGACGGATTATTGGGCGACCTTCTTCAGAATATCAAGAAGGATTTAGTATTAATGAAATTGATATTTCGACTAAGGATTATTGGCACAATTTTTACCGTAGTACCTTGTCTCGGCCAGTTTATCAAGAATTGTCTGAGGCGATCGCTCGTTTAGAGACGGTGGTAGCGACTAACTTAATTAGACCAGCCTATCAAATTACGCGACGAACCCAAGCGACGATGTATCCTGATTCTGTGGGTATTGCTGACTATATGATGGATTTTCATCCTTGTATGGTGTATTCGCCCCCAGAAAAGCCAGGAAACCGAGAACGGGAGGAGGTCCGTTTTGGACAAGGATCGTCTTATCCGGCTCAAATTCCCCTCAGGGCGATGATTCCTCAGAAAATTGACAATTTAATCGTGGCGGGTAAAAGTATTGCTACGAGTCATATTGCGGCTTCTGCTTATCGGGTGCATGGGTTTGAGTGGTCTGTGGGGGCAGCGGCCGGTAGTTTAGGCAGTTTTGCTTTAGAACGGGGGATTTTGCCCTATGAATTAGTGGATAATTTACCACAACGGGAGTCTTTATTATACGAATTCCGTCAACGTTTGGAAACGAATGGTAATCCGACGGCATTTCCTCAGACTGCTTTATTGAATTTTAACAAATAGCTGACACATTGAAAGGTGCAGCTAGTCAAACAAAGCCCGCCTTCGCGGGCTGATTTGGGCGCAACCTAACTTACAACAGCTAAAATAAAAAAGTTGATATTGACAATTATAAGGAAATCCCAAGACAATGCACTCAATCCAAGGTACATTTAAAAACGGTATTGCTTATCCCAATGAATCTATCGAAGAACATGATGGAGAGTCAGTTATTATTACCTTTATTGAATCCGATCAAAATACTCCATCAAATGATAATTCATCATGGGATAGTGAAGATTGGGAGCAATTTGACCAACTCATTGCTAATTGTCTTGTAGATACAGGAATTGAAGATTTAGCCCATCAACACGACCATTATATTCATGGAACACCGAAACGAGAATCCTATCCATAATGAAAGTATTTGTCGATACTGCTGCTTGGATTGCCCTGATCAATCAACGGGATGCCTTACATAATCCTGCCTTAGAAATTAGCAAAAACTTACGACAGAAACAAGTCTCTTTAGTAACTACAGAATTTGTCTTATTAGAAGTTGCTGATGGATTGTGCAATTTACCAACTCGTCTCAAAACAATTAATTTTATTGATGGCTTATATCAGTTGCCTAAATGGAACAACAAACTATAGAAGGAACTTGGGAAGAAATTTTAGAACATAATGCTGAATTAGCAGGTCAGCGAGTCAGATTGACCATTTTACCCGATAAGTCTGCAAATTCCTCCGCCACAGAAACCCTAGACCAAAAATTAAAAGGAAGAGTCGGAAGAGTTCATTTTCAGCCATCAGACCTATCTGAACGAGTTGGAGAAACCTTTACAGAGCTTTTAGCGGTTAAAGACTCATCAGCATTAAATCAATGACCCTTTGCGACGCTTCTCCCCTAATAGCCTTAATTAATGAAGGTGACGACAATCATCAACGCTGCGTTGACATTCTACCATCACTGTCAGCACCGTTAGTCACTACTTGTGCTTGTTTTACCGAAGCCATGTATTTATTAGGTCGCTATGGTGGTTGGTTTGCACAACAAGAATTATGGGGTTATGTGGCTGATGAAATTCTGATAATACATCATCATACTTCAGACGAACTAACCAGAATGGAATCATTAATGAAGCAATATCGAGATGTTCCAATGGATTTAGCAGATTCTTCTTTAGTAGCGATGGCTGAAGTGCTTAATCAAAGACAAATATTCACCCTAGATCACGATTTTTATATTTATCGATTGTGGGGAAATCAAACCTTTGATATTGTACTTTAAAATACCACAAATTTACCCTAGAAATAAGCTCATATCTTCTTGAAATATAAACAATTGTGGTACAAGCTTTAGCCCTGTTACAAGCAATATATTAACTATTAACTATTAACTATTAACTAATTTACGCACTTCTTAAAGCAACAATAGGATCAAGTTTAGCGGCCCTTTGTGCAGGTACAACCCCAAAAAATAAGCCAATTCCTCCCGAAATTCCTAAAGAAAGAATAATCGCACTCGCAGAAATTCCTGGAGATAAAGGAGAAAGAATTCCCACTAAAGAAATGATACCAACTCCTGTTAAAATGCCCATAATTCCCCCAGAAACTGAAATAATAACCGCTTCAACTAAAAACTGAATTAAAATGTCTCCTTGGGTTGCTCCTAATGCTTTTCTTAACCCAATTTCTTGAGTTCTTTCTGACACGGAAACTAACATAATATTCATCACCCCAATACCACCAACAATGAGAGAAATTCCCGCTAAAACCGCTAACATAACGGTTAAACCTCCGGCAATATTTCCCACAATATCTAACATTTGTTTAGAAGTTTCTACCCTAAAATCATCCTCATCGGTAATATTATGTCTTAATCTTAGTAAGTTTTCAATCTGAAACTTAGACGCTCGAATACTATCAGTATTTTTAGCTTCAGCATTAATCCAACTTAATTCTAAGCCATAAGGAGAAGTTTTTCCCACAATTTGATTAGCCATTGTTGTTAGGGGAATTAACACAGTTTCATCTAAATTAGAACCCATAAAAGAACCTTTTGGTTCCATAATTCCAATAATTTCAAACGTAATATTTTTAGCTCTAATTTTCTCACCAATGGGATTACGATTATTAAATAAACGGTCTGCAATTTCTGCTCCAAGTACCGCTACTCGTTTATTTCTTTGTAGATCAATTTCATTAAAAAACCGTCCTTTGGCCACCGAAAAATCACGAACAGAACGATAATCAGGCGTTGTTCCAATCAGTAAAGCATTAGTATTTTGACTAAAATAAGAAACTAATTGTCGTTGATTAATTTCAGGGGCTATTGCCTTAATACCAGGCACTTGAGAAACTATTGCTTCAGCATCTTCCCAAACTAAAGTACGGGGTAAATTAAAAGTAGAGTTACGCGCTTTTCGACTTCCAGGTACAATAAAAATAACATTAGGTCCTAATGCTTCTAATTGGTCTGTGGCAAGTTTTTGCGCCCCTTGACCAATCCCAATAGTAGCAATAACCGAAGCATTGCCAATAATAATACCAAGCATAGTTAAGCTTGTCCGTAACTTATTCGCCGCTAACATCGCAGCCGCCATCTTGACACTTTCTAATAAATTCATAGGTAAATTTTAGTTATTAAATTGACAATTTTATTCTGGTTTTTTATCTTTGTTGTCTTTTTTATTTGGTTGCTCAGGTAAATCAATAAAAACACGATCACCTGGAGTTAACCCTGACAAAATTTCTGTTTTATCATCTAACACTAAACCAATAGTAATGGGTTTAAATTCCGGTTTGTTTTGTGCATCAGGAACCATCACCCCAGTTTTCCCTTCTTGAGTCACAATCGCCACAGTAGGAACCACTAAAGCCTGATTTAATTGTTGCCCCAAAAAAGAGACATCTACATTCATTTTAGAGAGCAATTTATCTCTCCCTGTAATCAGTCCAATAGTCACTTCAAAAGAGGTCACATTTTGATCGACAATCGCTTCTGGGGCAATGCGAATAACTTGCCCTTGAAAAGTTTCATTAGGAAAAGCATCGGCGATAATACTAACAGGTTGTCCGGGTTGAATATTGCCAATATCAACTTCTGGAACTTTAGCGACGACTTTTAATCCTCTGGCCAAAGCAACAATAGAACTAGAAGTAGCTGAGGCGGTACTTGATGCAGAAGTAGTCGGAGTAACAAATGCCCCTTGAGTGGCGAATTTTTGGGTGACAATACCATCAAAAGGAGCGCGAATAGCAGTATCTTGAAATTGGATAACAATACGCTCTAATTCGGCTTTATTCGCAGCAGCAGCAGCCTGTAATTGAGCAATTTCAGCCTGGGCAGTTTGTTTGCGTTCTTCAAAAGCAATTTTAGCCTCGGCAACAGAGGCTTGAGATTGCCTAATTTGTTGTTCAAGTTGACCCAGTTCTGGAGGTGCAGTATTTTTAGTCTGTTCGAGTTTTTGCAATGTTTCGACAACAGTAGCTTTCGCATTAATATATTCACTGCTAACTGCATCAAAACTATCTTGAGTAATAGCCCCTTCTTTCATTAATTCTTCATTGCGTTTAACGCGAGAAGCTGCAAGTCTATAGCGACCATCCGCGGCCCGTAATTGAGATTCAATTTGTTGAATATCTTTAGGAATTCTTTGTTTAACTTGTTCTAAATTTGCTTGTGCTTGTTCAACTTCAGATTTAGCTTTTAAATAACGGGTTTGTGCTTGATTAATTTCACTGGGAATTCGGGTTTTAGCCGCAGATAAATTAGCTAAAGTTTGTTGATAATTTGCTTCAGCTTGTTTTCCTTGGGCCCGAATTTCCGTATTTTCCATAATTGCCAAGATTTGCCCAGCTTTAACGGGCATTCCCTGTTCTACTCGCAACTGTACTAACCGGCCTGGATTTTTCGGGCTAATATTAACACTTTGAATGGGTTCTACTGTTCCACTCGCTTTAATTTCTATCCCCAGGGTTTCCCGTTGGATAGTCACGGTCATTTTATCGATTTCATTCTCGACGGTTGGGGTTTGTATCATTCTGTAAGTTGATACACCCAAGACAAGAATACCGCCAGTCATGAGAGCTAAAATCCAAGGTAGGGGACGATTAAATTTACCAAACACAGGAACTTCCATAAGAATAGTAATACAGCATTAAGCAACTACGAAGGAATTATCCTACTTATATTAACGTTTCTGACGATTGTGGGTGGTGAGGTAAGCTGTATTGACGTTTATTTTACAACATTTTTTATACCTCCCAACCGCAATCTTTTGGGCTTTATTTATCTTATCTCGTCTGACTGTTTTGTTTGATAAAGTTTTGGTTTATCCCCAGTTTTCCTGGAAAAATATCGGGATAAAAACTTATCAATCTGTCAAACTTTCCTCTTGAGAATGAGGGATGATTCTGGCAGGAATTCCTACTGCTGTGGCTTTTGGAGGTACAATACAGTTACGAACTACTGCATTAGCCCCTATTTTAGCATCGTCCCCAATAGTTGTGTTTTTGAGAATTTTAGCCCCTGTCCCAATTAGTACATTATTTCCGACTTTAACACTTGCTACGATTGTTACTTGTTGAAAAATGGTACAATTAACACCTATAATAGCACTAGGATGAATCACAACTCCGGTAGGATGAGGCAAATGCAGCCCTCCTCCTATTTGACAATTTAAAGGAATATCCGCCCCTGTCACCACAGTCCAGAAGCGATAATTAATGACAAAATAAGCCCTAATCAAAGAAGAAATGGGGTTTTTATTGTTTTGCCATTTCTGGTAATTTCTAATAGATTTAATCAGTTGACGACTAGGGTTCCACCACTTGACACATTTTTCCCTTTCCCAATTAGGTTTAATATCAGGATGTGGATTAATTTCTGAGGTTTCTACCTTAGCACTTGTAGACATTGTTTTACCACCTTGGGATTAACATCCCAATTATCTATTATCAATTATCTATTGTCAATTATCCATTGTTTACTGCTTAACTCTTGACAATTGCCCCGAAATCTGCGATGACTCGTCCATGATTACGGAGAATACCTAATAAGTTTAATCGATTTTGACGAATGTGTGGATTTTCATCCATTACTAATACACTATCAGAACCATCAAAAAATTCGTTGACACTTGGGGCAATATTAGCTAAACCATCTACTAATAATTGATAGTTTCTCTGGGTTTTAGCTGCTTTTGTTTTGGGGACTAATTGTAATAATGCCTCATATAAATTCTGTTCTGAAGACTTCTCAAATAATTTAGTATCAACGACTTCACTGGGATCTAAAATTTGAAATTCTAAGTCTCCTTTCGTTGCTAAACGAGTAGAACGGTTGACGGTTTCATAGATAGTATCTAACCGACCATCCTGACGAATTTCTTGTAAGAATTGTGCGCGATCGCGGACATCTAATAAATCTTGTAAAGCCCTTTCTTGATATTCTAGATCATTTTCTCCCAAGATCGCTTTCACTAAATCATAATCAATTTTGACCTCATCTTGTAGTAGGGTTTGTATTCGTTGAAGAAAGAAGCTTTGTAACCCTTCTAATGGGGAAATTTTCTGGGGATGACCTGTGACAAAATCGGCGCATCCTTGGGCTAATAATTGGGCTAAATTAATCGATAAGTTAGCATACCAAGTAATATTAATAATGGCATTAGCGGCCCGTCTTAAAGCAAAGGGATCAGAGGAACCTGTAGGAATCATTCCTAAGCCAAAAATACTGATCAAAGTATCCAAGCGATCGCTAATTCCCACTACTTGACCCGTCAAAGAATCTGGCATAATATCATCAGCACCACGAGGCAAATAATGATCAAAAATACCTTGGGCCACAACTTCTGGTTCCCCACTAACTAAGGCATATTTTTGTCCCATTACACCTTGTAATTCAGGAAATTCATAGACCATCTGTGTCACTAGATCCACTTTACACAACATGGCCGTACTTTCAATTTCTTCCCGTTGTTGAGGAGTAATATCCAATTGTTCGGCAATTTGTTGAGCCATATCCATGATACGATCAACTTTATCGCGCATGGTTCCTAATTCTTCTTGAAATGTCACTGTTTCTAGTTGAGGAAGATAACTATCTAAGGGTTCACCACAGTCAGATTTATAGAAAAATTGAGCATCTGCTAAACGGGCCCGAATTACTCGTTCATTTCCTTGGGCAATAATTTTTGATTTAGTAGGATCACCATTAGAAATAGTGATAAAATTCGGCAATAATGAGCCTTTATTTTTTAGAGCAAAATAACGCTGATGTGTCACCATTACTGTAATAATAACTTCAGAGGGAAGACTTAAAAATTCTTCGTCAAATTTACCCACTACTGCGGTAGGATATTCTACTAAGTTAATGACTTCTTGCAGTAATTCGTCTGAAATTTCTGGGGTTCCTCCTAACTGTTTACTAACTTTTTTAATCTGTTCTTCAATAATTTGACGACGTTTTAATGGGTCAACCACCACATAAGCTGATCTCAATGTTTCTTCATAGTCAGAAGCCTGAGCAATTGTGATAGCATCAGGATGAAGAATACGATGACCATAAGATACGCGATCGCTGTTTAAGGTATTATCTGAGTTGATTAATTGTAGGGGCAAAATTGATTGATCCCACAAAGCTACTAACCAACGAATGGGACGAGAAAAGCGCAAGTCCCCCCCTCCCCACCGCATAAACCGTCGTCCTTCTAACCCAGTAATCCAATTAGGAACTAATTCCTGTAAAATCTCTTTTGTATCTCTTCCTGTAACTTTTTTCTCCAGAAAAACGAACTCTCCCTTATCCGTGGGACGAATTTCTAAGTCTGTCACCTCTACCCCTTGTTTTTTCGCAAATCCTTCGGCCGCAGGGGTGGGTTTCCCGTTTTTGAAGGCCGCTGTTGCGGGTGGCCCTTTAATAATTTCGTTGCGATCGCTTTGTTTGTCTGGAAGTCCAGTGATTAACACCGCTAACCGACGGGGTGTTCCATAGACAGTGATCGACTCTGGGGTCAAAAATTGTTCTTGGAGACTTACAGGGATGCGTTTTTCCCATTGGGCGATCGCCCCATCAACAAAATCTGCGGGTAATTCTTCTGTACCGACTTCCAATAAAAAGAACATATTGACTTAGAATGATAATTGAGAATGCACTACTTAAAAATATACTCTATAATTATATCAGTTTATCTATTTTTTTATGTATAAAATTTTTCTATTTTATGTTAAAACGAATCTATATTGATAATTTCCGATGTTTAGTCAATTTTAATTTAACTTTCGACGCAATTAATTTATTTTTAGGAGAGAATGGAACTGGCAAATCTACAGTTTTTGAGGTTCTACAAAAAATTCAAGCATTAGTAAATGGTGATAATAAAGTCGGAAAAATTTTCCAATCCGTAGACTGCACTCGTTGGCAAAGTTTAGCAACTCAACGTTTTGAGTTAGAAATAACTGGAAATAATGGAATTTATAAATATGAATTAGGAATTGGTCATAATCAAGATAAATGTCGGCTCGAATATGAACGTTTATGGTTTGATAATCAGCCTTTATTGAAATTTGAGTTAGGAGAAGTTACATTATATCGGGATAATTATTCAGAAGGGCCGCAATATCCCTTTGATTGGTCACAATCTATGCTACCGTCATTAATGCCAAGAAATGATAATACTAAGTTAACTTGGTTTAAAGAACGGATGCAAAGATTGATTATCGTTAAGATTGTTCCTAGTTTGATGGTCGATGAAAGTAGTCAAGAAGAAATGCGCTTGACAGATAAAATGGAAAATTATGTCTCTTGGTATCGTTATTTATCGCAAGATCAAGGAAAAATAGTAGAACTTTTTGGCATTTTAAAAGAAACTTTAATAGGTTTTAATAGCATAAAATTTGAGAGAGTAACTGAAAAAAACTTAGTTTTAAATCTAAAATTTTCTGGAGAGATGTCTAATAGTAACCTGATCGAATATCGTTGGGGAGAACTATCCGATGGACAAAAAACTTTAATTGCTTTATATACTCTTTTATATGGAACTAAATCAGAAGACTATACGGTTTGTATTGATGAACCAGAAAATTTTTTAGCCTTACCAGAAATTCAACCATGGATAATAAAATTATATGATTTTTGTCAAGAAGGGAAACTTCAATCCTTATTAATTTCTCATCATCCTGAATTAATCAATTATCTTTTAGTATCACCTATCGGTTATTGGTTTGAACGGCAAAGTAATGCACCTGTTAGGGTAAAATCAATTACTACTAAAGAAACTGATGATTTGGGAATTCCGGTTTCAGAATTAATTGCACGAGGATGGTTAAATGAGTCAGAATAGAGTGCAAATAGTTATCTTATGTGAGGATCGACAACAGGAAGTTTTCGCCCGTTATTTTTTAGAACAACGAGGTTTTAACAGTAGATTTCGCGCTAAAATAAATCCACCTGGTAGCCAATCTGGAGAACAGTATGTGAGAACTGAGTATGCCAAAGAAGTGCAAGCTTATCGTCAAAATAAAAATCGGATTTCTCTTGCATTAGTTGTGATCATTGATGCTGATCAATTTACAGTAGAAGAAAGACTAAATCAATTAGCAAATACCCTTAAGAATAATCGTCAACCGGATGAAGCAATTGCTATTTTTATTCCTAAACGTAATATTGAGACTTGGATACATCACCTACAAGGAACTCTGGTTGATGAAACAACCTCTTATGGAAAGTTTGTCAATAATGAAGCTTCTTGTAAAGGAGATATAAAACAGTTAGTTAATCAATGTTACTCTCAAAATCTACCCAATAATGTACCTCCTTCACTGCAAAAAGCTTGTGAAGAATTTCAAAGATTATTACCACTTTTAAAGGATTAAATACATGACAATTTTTACTCTACGATCAATTAAAAAAGATTTTGGCATCAAAGAAATACTAAAAGATGCTAGTTTTAGTCTAGAGGAAGGAGATAAAGTTGGTTTAATTGGTACAAATGGATCTGGAAAATCAACTTTATTAAAAATGATAGCTCGATTAGAACCTATTGATGGGGGTGAAATTTGGGTTAATTCGGGGGCGAAAATTGTCTATCTTCCCCAACAACCAGAAATGGATGAAAACCACACAGTTTTAGAACAAGTTTTTGCCCATAGTGGAGAACAAATGGCATTAATTCGAGACTATGAAGAATTATCTCATAAACTGGCTCATCATCAAGGAGATACCAATAACTTAATGGTTCAATTATCGAGTATAACTCAAAAAATTGAAACAGTAGGAGCTTGGGAAGTAGAAACCAATGCTAAGATTATTTTAACTCAGTTAGGGATTGAAGATTTTGAGGCTAAAGTAGGTAATTTATCGGGAGGATATCGTAAACGAATTGCCCTAGCTTCTGCTTTACTATCCCAACCAGATGTGTTATTAATGGATGAACCGACTAACCATTTAGATGCCTTATCAGTAGAATGGTTACAAAGTTATTTGAATCGTTATCAAGGGGCTTTATTTTTAATTACTCATGATCGATATTTTTTAGATAAAGTCACTAACCGAATTATTGAAATTGACCAAGGAGAAATTTATAATTATTCAGGAAATTATAGTTATTTCTTAGAAAAAAAAGCCGAATCAGAAGAATCTGAACTGAGTAGTCAAAGGAAACACGCAGGGGTATTAAGACGAGAATTAGAATGGTTAAAACGAGGACCAAAAGCCAGAAGTACCAAGCAAAAAGCTCGAATTTATCGTATTGAAGATATGCAGCAAAAGGAGTTTAAACAAACACAAGGCAAAGTTGATATTTCTACTGCTAGTCGTCGCATTGGTAAGAAAGTTATTGAGTTAAATAATATTAGTAAATCCTATGACGAACGAACATTAATCAAAGATTTTACTTATATTTTTACCCCTCAAGATAGGGTAGGAATTATTGGTCAAAATGGGGCTGGAAAATCCACTTTAATGAATATTATAACAGGTAAGATTCTACCAGATTCTGGGATAGTAGAAATTGGACCTACCATTCATTTTGGTTATTTTGATCAACATTCTGAGGATTTATTAGTTAATGAAAATCAACGGGTGATTGAATATTTAAAAGAAGTTGCTGAATTAGTTCAAACATCGGATGGCAGTGTTATTACTGCTTCTCAAATGTTAGAAAGATTCCTGTTTTCTCCCAATCAACAATATTCACCCATTAATAAATTATCAGGAGGAGAAAGACGGCGTTTATTTTTATTACAAGTCTTAATGACTGCGCCGAATGTACTTATTTTAGATGAACCAACTAATGATTTAGATGTCCAAACTTTAGCGGTTTTAGAAGAATATTTAGAGGAATTTAACGGATGTGTTATTGTAGTATCCCATGATCGTTACTTTTTAGATCGGACGGTTGAAACTATTTTTTCTTTAGAATCTGGGGGAAATATTCGCCAATATCCTGGTAATTATTCCGTTTATTTAGATTATAAAAAAGCTGAAGAAGACAGAGAAAAAGAAGCACAAAAGAAACAACAAGTCAAGACAAAACCGACACAAATACAAACTAAAATAACAAAATCTAATCAATCTCGTAAACTATCGTTTAAAGAAAAATATGAATATAAAGACTTAGAAGAAAAAATACCTAAATTAGAAACAAAAAAAGAAGAACTTGAACAAATACTGTATAAAAATGCCCCTAGTGATTTTAACAAAATGCAAGAATTAACTGCAAGTTTATCCCAATTAATTGAAGAAATTGATACAGCAACAGAGAGATGGTTAGAATTAGCAGAAAGAGAGAATTAAGGTTCTATCGGACTTACTATGCTAAATTAATAATTAATGACAGACCTTATGTCTTATTCTATAAAGATTAAGTCCGCGCAGGCGGACTTAATTCTAGGTTGCGTAGGCAACCTTTGTTTGTATAGCTTAACTCTTAAGAGTTAAGGTCTATCATTTGTAATATTTTATTATAAGTATTGGTAGGGGCGATTTTTAAACTAAAATTTAGGGTGTCTTTAACTTTGACTCCCTCCTTCACTACCGAAAAAATGTAAGCGTCCATTGCCAAGATATAAGTACATGGGGTTATTCCCAACAGGAAAAACTGTCACCCCAAATAAATAAATTCCGCTAAATTCTGGGTTCTTTTTCGGTTTAAGTCCTATAGTAAAAACTTTACCCGGAGACACTGGAGTATCTAATGTAATAATAAGAGTTTCGCTTTTTTCATCCCATTGTGTGTCTTTAACTTTTATTGAGTCCCCACGATGATCTGGAGTTCCTTCAAAAGCAATAGTTTGGTCAGTATTATAATGAATAATGTCTGAACCTTCCCGTTTATTAATCATCACTTTTTGTAAAGATTCCCCACTTTGAGCAGGTAATTCAATCGTATAATAATAACTAGGAAAAGGAATACGAATTCCCTGAAAAGTAGTCATTACATTCAGTAAACGAGGAGATTGATTAAAAAAAGTGCGTCCATTATTGAGTTCTCCACTCATAGACGGATAAGAAACCAAAGTCAATAAAGTTCCTAAACTTAAAGATAGACTGATTAATAATTTATTCTTCATTTTGACAGGTTCCATCTTCTTTGTGGGGAGTTGGGGACAAAGTAGGAAGATTACCTTCTATTACTTTTTTAACAGCAGTTAAAGGGTCAGTTTCGCTAGTAATATACAAAGTAATTCCCCGACGACTTAATCTTTCAGCTAATCCTTCTCCTGCTTCTATGGTAATCAAAATCATCTGATCAATGGCGTGGGGCGTAATATCATCAGTATGGAGGTCATGAAATGTGGGTTCAGTCTCAGAAATTTCTAAGTGATCGCATAAAATGGGTTCCCCAAGTTGTGTTCCTTCAAAAATGAGAAACCGACGGGCCTTACCAGTTTTCCCTGTAATTGTCTGGAAATCTTGACTAACAACGGCAATTTTCATTATTTCGGATTCTCCCCTTTTTTTCTCTAGAATGCTAACATAGACAACTGAAAAAGGAAAAATTCTCCCTTGTGCTTGTCTAAAAATCCTGACTTTTGCTCAAGATTGTAAGGTCAGGTTAAAATAAAGTTAGGTTAAGTTTTGTTTCTTATGGCATAATTTGCCGAATAGGATGATTTGGCAGTGATTCCCCTCAAGGTTAAATCTAGCGTTTATTATCCTAAAACAGACGACATTTAAGGTGTGAGGCAAACTGTGTCAGTCAAAAAAATCCCTCCTGTATATAAACCCCCTTCCGAAAAACCAAGGACGAAGAAAAAGCCTAACCTTGGTCGTTTGTTCTTAATTGGCTTAGGATTAACGGGAGTATCTTTACTCTCAGCGACGGCTGGGGCTATTATAGCGGTATCTCTTTCGGCAACTCCCCTACGGCAAAGCAAACTCACTGCCGATGAAGCTAAAGTCTTTAGTCAAGATCAAACTATTTCCTATAAAAATTTACAGCTACCAGAATTAAGCCGTCCTGTCAATGTGTTGGTCTTGGGAGTAAAAGTCTTAACCTCTGATGTGGACGATATTCCTCAAGATAACTTAGGTTATCAGGCGTTAGTTAATTCTTTTAAGGGGCTATCCGATACCATGCTCCTCTTAAGATTTGATTCTAACACCAAAAAGCTCACGGTTTTGTCTATTCCTAGAGATACCCAAGCGACCATTAATGTGGGTAAAAGAACACAAAAGATCAATGAAGCTAATTATAATGGGGGGCCAGCTTTAGCGGCCGAAGCAGTTAGCGAATTATTAGCAGGAGTCCCCATTGATCGTTATGTACGGGTTAATGTACAAGGGGTCGAAAAAGTAATTGATGCTTTGGGAGGTGTCAATGTTTATGTCCCTAAAGATATGAAATATCAAGATGATAGTCAACATCTCTACATCAATCTTAAGAAAGGAGAACAGCATCTTGATGGCCCTAAAGCAGTAGGATTTTTACGGTTTCGCCATGATCGTTATGGGGATATTGGACGAGTACAACGACAACAAATGTTAATGCGGGCCTTGGTAGAACAGTCCCTTAAACCCCAAACTTTACTAAAAATGCCAGAAATTTTGTCAGTAATTGCTTCTCATATTGACACTAATTTAAGCTTAGAAGAACTTTTAGCTTTAACGGGGTTCGCTTCTCAAAGTAAACGGGCCGACGTTAAAATGTTAATGCTTCCTGGGGGATTTAGTGGTGATGGTAAACATGAAATTAGTTATTGGTTGCCTAACCCTGTTCAAATACAACACATGGTAGCTGAACATTTTAGTTATGGCCAAGATGAGTTTACTCCGGTAGAATCTGACCCCACTCGTTTAAGAATTGCTATTCAAGATAGTACAGAAAATCCCGAAGCGGTACGACAAATGGTTAATTTGTTACGGGAAGCGGGTTATGGTCGGGTGTTTATTAGTGATCAATGGAGTGAACCTGTAGAAAATACTCGTATTCTGGCACAATCAGGGGATGATATGGGGGCCTCTGCTTTACGGGCTACACTAGGAATAGGAGAAATTTTAGTAGAGAGTACAGGAACCTTATCTTCTGATATTACCATTGTCTTGGGTAAGGACTGGGAACAACATCAACCAAGTTCCACTATTCCCTATAAGAAAACTTCCGTAACTACTAGCTATCCTTAAATTTTTGTGGTAAGATTATAAATCGGACAACAAGCGGACGTGGCGGAATTGGTAGACGCGCTAGATTTAGGTTCTAGTGTCTTTGGCGTGAGAGTTCGAGTCTCTCCGTCCGCATTTTAATGACTGGTTCGACTATCGTTACCATGGAAATGACGATATAGGTAGGGGTCAACGGCCGTTGACCCTTATAGGTGACTATGGGACACTATCAACACTTAACGGGACTAAATCCCCATGAATTGTTAAACCTAAGAACATTTGAGCATTTTCTTGTATTAACTTACCTGTCAAAACGCAACTCTCATCCTTAGTCGCTGTAGCTTCAATAACTGCCCGTATATCCGTCTGACAAAACTGAGGTCGATAGTCTCCCGACTTTTGTTGTACATAATTCCACAAAATATCCCTGATTAACGCCTGATAACCTTGATTACCCGATAATTCTTTAAGTTTCTCTTTTAAGCTTTTCTCCAAGCGAATACTAGTCACTTCCATCTCAGTAGTTGTAGTACGCAAAATAGCTTGCATCATTTTTTTTCTCCAAAAGGTAGATATTTCCGTAATACGAGTGTAGTATAAGAAAGAACCTTTTAGCACGTTTGAAAACTTGGTTCTACAGGACTTATATTGATCACTTGAATTTAGAAATCCCTAACTTAAGTATTAATTGAACTGCTGTTTCTGATTCCTTGGTTAATGCAGTTTCTAACGATTCTTTGGCAGACTCATCACCAATTTTCATTAATGCTAAGGCTGCTGCTTTTCTACTTTCCCCATCCTGATGATTTAGTAACTCAATGAGGTTGGGAATAGCGGGTTGATAAGCAACATTACCCAAAGCAGCAGCCGCTTCGCAACGTACATTTTCGTCAGTATCAGTCAGAGAATTGATTAAAATGTCGAAAAGATCGGGTTTAGGTTCTTCCTGCGCCACTTTGGCGATCGCGCCTACTACGGCAGCACGAACTACTGGCGAATCAGAAGCGATCGCTTGATACAAATACTCTTTTGCTTCTGTACCAATAAAGGCCAAGGCCCAAGCTGCATGGCCTTTTGTACTTTCTGGATGCTCATTTGCTGCTAAAATATCCAGTAAGGATGCCACAGCCGGCTCTCCGATTCTGGCCAGTGCGCCAACAGATGAACCTTTAACTACCGTATCCTCGTCATTAAGAAGAGAGTGAATCAAATGAGGAACAGCAGTCGGATCAGCGATCAGGGTTAAAGTTTTAGCGGAAGCTCGTCGCACAACCACATCAGGATGATTTGCCAGGGCAGTTAATAAATAAGGAGTTGCGGATGTACCTATTTCATGCAGGGTTTCCGCGCAACGTAGACGAGTCATTCCCCGCTTATCTCCCAAAGATTCGACCAAAAGCTGCAAAATCTCCTGATTATTGAAATCGAAGGTTTGTTCGGCAATCTGTTCACTGACCATTTGCAGCAAGTTATCTGTCTGCGCTTGAGCTAAAATGACGGGATCGACCTCAGATTGAGTGTTAGAATTGAGCATGATAATAACCTAATTATTGTGAACCAGAGCCGCTTGTTGAGTGCGGAGATTCTGGAGTGCAGCATCAATTTGAGCAAGTTCAGGCTCTATTTTAGCAAGAGCCGTTTTTTGGGATAGTTTAGCCTTTTGTGCGGCAGAAATTGTCTCATTGACTAGACGTTCTCGATATTGTTCAATTTCTTCAATTACTTCTAACAATTCTTGGGCAGTTATTACCTCTTGTTTGGGAATATCTTCGGATTGAGACTGGGTGAATTCTAAGTTTTCGGCCATAGGTTTAATGTTTTAATAACAGATACAATTTTACAGGAATTTCAGACAGGATAAAATTATTTTAAGGCGACAGAAGACCCGTTTGCAGAAAGTCTCAAACGATTTTGTTCAACCATCTTTTCTAATATGGAATCAGAAACACAGCGACGCTCTGAACAATAGGCCATTTGCTTCACTCCATTAATCATTTGAACGGTCATAACCCGCACCCGAAAATGATCATTAATAAACCAACACCTTTCCTGTCCTTGATTTGTCTCATATTCCGTCTCAATAGTCAATACACCATCATCGGCAAAATTATAAACACCGATTACGGGAATTCCTTCAACATAGCCTCGATTACGCAAAAATTTGCCTGTTTTGGGATTGGTGGGGTCGGGAATATCAATGAGAATAGCGGCATAATTTTGATTAGGGGTTGTATTATCTAAATTATCCTGCCACATAAAACTGGCCCCACCACTGACCTTATCAGGAGCAATGTTTTGTTGTTGGCAAACCTCTAAAACTCTAGGATCATCTCTGGTTAAAACATCGATAATGACATTAGATTCTCCTGATTCATCAGCAGAAGTATCAAAATTATGCACGGTTCGCTGAATAAACCAAACTCCTTGACTTTTGCCAAAGAAGTCCATCATTGTCATGGGTGGTATTAACTGCATTTCGGTTTCAACGGAGAGCAAATATAAACAAAAGTTGGACTTAAATCAGTCAAATTCTAGGATAATTTATATAGGACTATTTTGATCGGTAAATCAATAAATCTTCAGAAAAATACAATGGTAATTCATCAACAAGCTTCTGCCTTCTGTGAACTTCCTTCGGCCACGGAAATTTTACAAGCATTTCATCAGGGTAAAAGCCTCGCACAAACTAACCTACAGGGAATCAACCTCAGTCAGATGGACTTATCTGGTATTGATTTAAGTGGGGCTAATTTGATCGGGGCTAATCTCAGTCAAACCAATTTAAAAGGAGCGAATCTCACCGGAATTGATTTACGGCGGGCTAATCTTAAGGATGCCAATTTACAAGGCGCGAATTTACAGGAAAGTTATCTTTTTCGGGCTAATTTACAGGGCTGTAATTTAGCGGATACCAACTTAGAGGGAGCAAAATTAAAATTAGCTCTCTATGATGTCCATACTATCTGGTTAGAAGGCTTTAATTATCGAAATTCCGGGGCGATTGGACCTGGGGCTAATCTTAGTGGTGCTTTTCTCAATGCAGCCTACCTCAGAGGCGTAGATTTAAGTGGTTGTAACCTACGGGGGGCTTATCTGAGTGGGGCAGATTTAACGGGGGCAAATTTAGAAGGGGTTGCCTTAAGCGGGGCGAATCTTCAAAATGCCTTTCTTACTGGGGCTTGTTTACGCAATGCTATGTTAATTGGAGCAGAACTACAGGGAGCAGATTTGCGAGCGACTGACTTAACAGGGGCAAATTTAGAGCAGTTAAAGAGTATCGCCGGAGCAGATTTTACTCTAGCGCTAGGGTTAAATGAGGCAACGAAAGCAATGCTTTGTAGTCGCAATGCTCAAGAATTAGGCACTTGGAATGCTTTTACTCGCAATAATACCGCTCAAAGTCTTGGCTATCAGATGGGTTAGGTAACATTGGGTAGAATCAACTTAAAAGAATACCACTAATAGCCTTAAACTCAGCGTCAATTAACCCATTACTTCAAAATGTAGGTAGTAGGCAAAGATTATGTTTCTCTGTTAAAAAGGCGATCGCCCATTTTACTAACACATAAATACTTAACAAGCTTAGCTTCAGAGGCAAAAATTTTTTCAGTAATTTTCCGGAAATCGTTTTAATGTAACGGTAGGGAATAGAGTAAGCAACTCACACACTAATTTAAGCAAAGAAAATGACAATGTTGGTATCTACATTAAAGCCATTAGTCACAGCCCCTCAACTTCCCACATTCTTACTTAATGCCAAGGGAATTAAAGATTTGGCACATGAGGCTTTCCAAAATAAAGGAGGTTTTGCTTGGCGAACAATTCAATTTCTTTTATTTGATATAAACTTACGTTTAATGGAAAAGGGTTTTGGTTTAGGAACTCCCCGCGCCTCAAGAGAATGGGAAATTCGTAACTTGATTGAGCAAATTGAGCAACAATATTTGCCCCAAGAGCAAATACCCTCTGAACTCACTAATGTTGAAGTTTTCATGCCATGGCTCAAAGAGCGGATTAGTCAGCACCGTGTCAACCATCATCAACTATTTGATCTGTTTGATAGCAATGATTTGAGCGATGAAGAAGTTCGCTACTTCCTTTCTAATTACCGAGTTAATATGCAACGTTTTCACCTGCACGTTGCTGCCTTTAGCCTAATTGTGCCTTTTGAAATGCGCGAAGAACTCTATCATAATCTCTACGACGAGTTTGGTCAGGGGAATTTTGCTGACGCTCATCCCAATTTATTTGAACCCCTGATGAATTATTTCGGCGGAGCGCGCGAAGATGATATTAACCCAGAGACTTGCAATCTGCTCAATACCAAGATTAACCTCTGCTGGTTTGCCGACGGACTACATTACGGAATTGGCGGCATGGGAGCTTTAGAATTAGCAATTCCCCTCCAACAGCGTCGAGTTTTGGCACATCTGCGTCGTCGCGGTTTGAGTGAAGATATGGTGAAATTCTTCGTTGTTCATTGTGAACTCGATGAAGATCATGGGGAAGGCTGGTTTGCTGCAGGAATGCCTCATATGCAAACTCCTGAAGACCTACAAAAAGTTTTCTCTAGTGCAATGCGGATGCTTGAAGCCAGAGCCGGAGTTTATGACGGTATTTTAAATGGCATTTTGGAAGCCCGCAAGCAAGCGGATAATTATCTCTATGCCGCGTAAAAAGAATAAGGTTATGGGGGTATAGAAGCAGGTTCTCATACCTACGCTTTAACAACCTGTACCCCTTACATCTTTACATTCACTCCAACCAGAAGGAATATAAGCTATGCCGCTCATAACACTAAGGGCTAGTAAGATATTGTCTGAGAATATCAAAAGTAGCCTTGCTGAAAGTTTATCTCTGATAACGGAAAAAATTCTTCGCAAAAATAGCAAAGTAATTGTTGTTCTTTTTGAATCTTCTGAGCAACAAGGGCAATGGTATGTAGACGGTAAAATTAAAAGTGATCCTGAAGTAATTTTTGAGTTGAGTATTCTTGTTACCAAAGGGACAAATACTGACGAAGAAAAAGCGGAATGGATAGCACAAACCTGGAAACTGATTACAGATGTTCTTGGCAATTCGTCCCATCCAAACTATATTTCTATCCAGGAAATAGAGGGTAAAAACTGGGGTTATAATGGTCTTACTCAGGAACAAAGAAAGATTCAATCAACCTAAATCAATATTGAGGAACAAATAAAATGTTAAACCAGGATCAGTTAAAGCAAGATCAACTCTTAAAAAGACCTGTAGTTGGATACAACGGTCAAAGTAGAAGTGATGATCCTAGTTCAAGAAATGGCCAATTGATGAGCAATGGACAAGTAAAATTTGATCCATTCCCCTACAATTCTATTAACGACAGAGTGATTAAGTTTGAGGGCATGGAAAATGTTTCTTTGCCAGATGATCTTGACTTTGTACCATATCAACTAGATGTACGAAAAGGTGTTGGCATCCATACAATTTTTAGTCTGGTAGATCAAGATCCTCAAGGTCCTGATGCCGCAATTCTTAAATATGAGCCTGGTGCATTTATTGCTTTGCATGAACATATGGGTCATGAAATGGTTTTGGTGTTAACAGGAGATTACATTGAGAATGGTGTCACCTTTTTACCTGGATCATTAATACTTCGCTCACCAGGAACTTTTCATACAATGGCTTCTGTTAATGGTTGCACCATTTTGGCGACACGTTATATCAAGGTTAAACAGCGGCCCGATTTGTGGAACGAGTTTGCGTCACAGACCGAAGGTGTTGAACCTGTTTCAAGATAGTTATTCTGATTTGAATGGAGAGCAAGGCTACATTATGCACTCATATGTACCATTGAGTCCAACCACTTTTTTAGAGCGCAGTGGTCAGGCATTTCCTAACCGAAGCGCGATCGCCCATGCTGATGGAATAGTTACTTATGGGGAGTTATTGCGCCGATGTCGCTGTTTGGCCCAAGTTTTGAAAGGACTGCAAGTGGGGTACGGTGATCGAGTTGCTCTCCTGACAGAAAACAATCAACAAACAATTGAAGCTCATTTCAGCATTCCAGCTATTGGTGCTGTGATTGTAGCTCTCAATCCTTGGCTGCCGGAGCAAGATCTTGTCTCTCTGTTAGACTATTGTGAGGCCAAAGTCTTGATTGTAGATGCTTCCTTAAGGGAGAAAATTGTCCTAAATCATGAAGTGACTCTTTCACACTTGCAGCAAGTTATCGTTATCGATACCCCCGCCACCCTTATCGATTCTGGAGTCCTCGACTACGAAACTTGTTTAGCGGCTGAAAATGGTGATTTTAAGCTAGATCAAACCGTTGTCAATGAACTAGATCCCCTGACCATCAATTTTACTTCCGGTACTACGGGTCGTCCAAAAGGGGTAATTTGCAGTCACAGAGGTGCTTATCTGCACGCATTGGGGCAGGTGTTGATGATTGGACTTAATCGGGCTTCTAAATATCTGTGGGTACTTCCCATGTTTCATGTTAATGGCTGGGGCCATATGTGGGCCAATGTTGCCGTGGGAGCAAGTCAAGTAATTCTGCCAAGTGACCAAATCCGAGATAGTTCTGTCGTTTGTCAAGCAGTCTCCAAATACAAAATTACCCACTTATCAGGTGCGCCTCGTCTGGTGCGATCGCTTGCATCAGCCCCAGGAGACAAGGAATCATTTCGCGGTCTGACGATTATTACGGGGGGGGCTGCACCTTCTCATACTCTGATCGAACAATTGGATGATATGGGGGTTAATTTTATCCACCAATATGGGTTAAATGAAACTTTTGGCCCCTATGTCGTTTGTGAAGAGCAAGAAGAATGGCAGGCATTATCTTCTTCCAGTCGCGCCCTCAAGCGCGCCCGCCAAGGAGTAGGAACTATTCATGCTGGAACAGGGCTACGGGTGGTCGATGACTCAAAACAAGACGTTCCTTGGGATGGTCATACCTTGGGGGAAGTGATCATGGCAGGTAATACGGTGGCGACCGGTTACTACAAAAATCCTGAAGCTACTGAAAAGGCGTTTCGAGATGGCTGGTTCCACACGGGGGATGTAGCAATTATTCATCCAGACGGCTATCTAGAGATTCGAGACCGTCTCAAGGACTTAATCTATGTAGAAACAGATTATGGTTGGGAAAACATTTCCTCCATCGAAATTGAGAATGTACTATGTAGACACGAACTGGTACGAGATGCTGCGGTGGTCGGAATCTCACCTGAAGATCTAGGAAAAAATCAGACTCTGTTGGTGGCTTTTATCGAACCCTGGGACTCCCAAACCATCACCAAAGAAGATTTGCACCATTTTTGTGAATCTCAACTTGCTTCTTACAAGCAACCCCAAGTATTTTACTTTACGGACTTGCCTAAGACTGCGACAGGCAAGGTTCGCAAGGACTTGTTAGTTAAGCAAGTAAGTAGTCGGACATAAATAAAACCTGAGTTCGACGGAAGGGAATTTATGCACTCACCATTAGTGTCAACTTAGTCCAAAACGCCGACAGGCTAAAGCCTGTGGCTATACCAACGAAGTCCGACGAGCGCGGACTTTCTGTAAAATTAGCCAGCATAGGCTGGCTTTGTACAGTTAACCCCACCCTTGGCAGGGTGTGGGTGGGATGGTGGGAAAACTTGTGTGTCTTGGGGTTTAATTTTAAGTTGACACCAATGCGCACTCACCAACCCAAAACAACGATTTTACGTCATTGCGAGCGGTAGCGAAGCAATCTTAAACCCTTATTATGACCTTACAGTGCGTAACTCCTAGCAGGTTCCTTTTAGGGCTTGAAAGCTTCGTCTAATAATGGCTAAAGCGATCACTATGAACTTTTCTATTGTGACTTTAATTATGATCACCTACTTACTTAGTCATGCTGCCAAAAATCTCGAACTTCATAGCCTAATTCTTGTAACATTTCTCTCAATAAAGGTAGACTTAACCCAATCACATTACTATGACAACCTTCAATCTTTTCGACAAATAATCCCCCTTTACCTTCTAAAGCGAACCCCCCGGCACATTTGAGGGGTTCTCCACTTTTAACATAAGCTTGAATTGTGGCATCATCTAAATCAGCGAAAAAAACTTTTGTGATACCACAACGAATTATTTTTTTTTGTATTTTTCCATCAATAATAGCATGACCCGTATATAAAATTCCTTGACTTCCCCTCATGGTTTGCCAACGATTTATTGCCTCTATTTCTGACTCTGGTTTTCCATAAATTTCCCCATTGACAGCTAAAACAGAATCACATCCTAATACTAAGGATAAATCAAACTGACTAGCAACAATTTCAGCTTTAGCATAAGCTAAGGTTTCTACTAATTTAATCGGGTCTGATAATTTAATTGTAGATTCATCAAAGTTACTATGACAAATGATAGGATCAATGCCAACAGTTTGCAAAAGTTTACGACGAGCAGGAGAAGCAGAAGCAAGAATAAAAGTAGGAATAGACATGATTATAACGAATTCGGAAGTTCCTTCAGCTAATATTGTAGAATATTTGATAATTTTACTCAATATAAGTCTACATACAGACCTTATGTCTGATACTATATGAACGAAGCCTCCCTTCGGGAGGCTCAATTAAACTTGCGTAAGGGGGTTTTGTCTTTATCCCTTAACCCTGAGCGGGTTTAAGCTTATAATTTCTAATAGTTTTATATACTAGATTCGGTAGAACCGGAATTATAAATCATAAATAAGTTTCAGTAATTAAAAAGCTATGTTATTATGCAACATAATATATTTTGTAATATCATGCCTAATATATCTATTTATCTGACTAACGACCAACTTAAAATATTAGATATTATTTCTCAAAATAAAAGTGAAAGTGACTTTATTGCTTCTTTAATCGAACAGGAAGAAAAACGTAAAGAAAAAGAAGAAATGCTAGAGGCCGTACAACAAATAGATTTACTTGATTTAGGTTGGAGTGAAACAGAAGAAGAATGCGCGATTATCGATATGGAATTATCTAGTTAGTTAATTTTGAGCCATCTAGGGAACCTAATACTTTTGATAAGCGTCGATTAATTAAGTATCTAGGAGAATTAGCAACCCAATATTTAGCTCAAATAAAACATAAATTAACCCTTTATTTGAATCTATAAATAGTTAATAATTATTGAGGAGTAAACCTGATGAAAAATGTTTTGTCCAATTTAGGTATTTTAACGACTATTATATTGTTTAATTATTTTGGAGTAACTCAACCTCTTTTATTCGCTCAAGAATCTACTCAACCTCAACCGAATAAAACGCCCAAATTAAGTGCTGTTCAATGGTATAATCAAGGAGTAGATAAGCTTGAAAAAAGAGATTATCAAGGGGCGATCGCTGATTTTACAGAAGCGATCAAATTAAATAATAAAGATGCTGATGCTTATTATAATCGAGGTTATGCTCAATTGGTTTTAGCTAACTATGAATTAGCGATCGCTGATTACAATCAAGCAATTCAATTAAAGCCAAAATTTGCCTATGCTTATGGGAATCGTTGCTATTCATTTTTTCAGACAAAACAGTATAAAAATGCAGTAACAGATTGTACAGAAGCAATTAAATTAGAGCCTAATTATGCAGATTTTTATATTTATCGAGGCAATGCTCAAGATGAGCTAAAAAATCCTAAAGAAGCAATCATAGATTACAATAAAGCGATTAGTCTTAATAGCAATCATGCTAATGCTTATTATAATCGGGCCCTAGCATATAATAGATTAGGAGAATCTCTAAAAGCGATTGATGATTATACAAAATCAATTCAATTAAAAGGTGACTTTGCTGATGCTTATCATAATCGAGGTGTGACACAGTTTAAGATAGGTAATAAAGAAAAGGCCTTGACTGATTTAAAAAAAGCTGCTGAACTTTTTACCACACAAGGTAATATTAATAATGCACAGCACGTTCGTGATACAATGAAAAAGTTACAAAACAAACAAGGTACTTAAACTTAGATTTTTATTTCTGAAATAAAAATTTTATTTTGTTGTTGTTTGATTTACTAAATATTACCATGAAAATTATCTCAAGTCGTTATTTATTAATCTTCCTTATTTTCATAGGGTTTCAATTAGTTGATGGAAATATATCTAGATTAGTTGCTCAAAATACTCTCTCCCCTAATCAAGATTTTCGTAGTTTCTTTGAAACAGGAAGAACCCGTTCAGAAGATGTACGACTTTTTCAACGGCCACCTGATGGAATTATTCCTGTTAGAGAGACATTAAATAGCTGGCAATTTGTCATTTTTGAGGAAGGAAATGTTTCTTTTTGGATACCTCCAGGAATTTTAATTCAGGAGAAAATAGAGTTAGAAACACCTGTTGGTTTAGTTAATTTTAGGACTTTAGCTTCCAGTCGTGAAAATCGCCGTTATATGGCAGCATATGCAGATGCTTTGACGGAGGAACAAATTAAAAATTCTCAGGTTTTATTCAAGACGATTAAGGGTAAAGTAACTTCAGATGATAAGTTTAAATTAACTCAAGAAAGGTCGGTTTCTCTAGATAAGTATCCAGGACAAGAATTCACTCTTAAGACTAAGACAGAAACTATTGTCATGCGAATTTATTTAGTCAATAACAGAGTTTATGCCCTAGGGGTTAGATATGCAAATTCTGAGCCACAACCGAGAGAAACTAGAGCATTTTTGAATGCTTTACAACTTCTTAATACGAAGTAAGTATACAAGATTAATTACCTAAAAAATTGTAGGGGCATTTTTTGTAGCGGTGTATTTTTGTAGGGGCGGGTTTTTACAAGATTTATGATTCTCACAAAGAAGTAAAATAAACCCGCGCTCTTTATGTAATCAATGCGGGAAAGGTAATTATGAATTATCAATTATCCATTATTAATTATCAATTGTTGAAATTCTTCTTCAGAATAAAGATCATGATCATTTTCTAATCGATCTAAAAATACCAATCCATTAAGATGATCGAGTTCATGTTGAAAAATCCTAGCTACAAAATCCGTTAATTCTTGATGTTGTAAATGACCATAACGATCTAAATATTCAACAATAATAGTTTGATATCGAGGAACTAATCCCCGTAAACCTGGCACACTTAAACAACCTTCCCACCCTTTAACTTTTTCCTGAGAATGGTCAACAATTTGAGGATTAATCATAGCGGTTGGTTCCATCAAAGGTGCGTTAGGATAACGGGGATTAGGATGAGAAGAAATAATAAATAAACGACAAGATTCAGATACTTGAGGGGCAGCTATTCCCACACCTTTAGCATCAATAGAAGTCGCAATTAAAGAATCAATTAATTCTTGAAAAATAGGATCTGTTATATCAATAACTGGTTGGGCTAATTCTCGTAAAATTGGTTCACCTAATTGAGCAATTTGTAAAATAGTCTTCATAATTAATTCTGGTTTTGTTGCCTATGTTTGATGATATCGTTAAACTAATAATTAATAAAAGGCTAAAGCCTGATCCTATAAAAACGAAGTCCGACGAGCGCGGCCTAACTTCTAGGTTGCGTAGGCAACCTTTGTTTGTATAGCTTAACTATGAACGAGTTAAAGTCTTTTGTGATAATTTAGCATAAATTGTCTGCTAGAACCATAATTTTGTAAATTTGTGACTATTTCCTCCCAATACCTCTGGAATCAAGTTCTAGAACGCCTAAAATTGCGTTTAACCCGTCCTGCGTTTGAAACTTGGATTCAAACCGCCACAGTCCAGGAATGGCAAGATAACTGTGTCATCATTGAAGTAGCCAATTCTTTTGTACTAAATCACTTACAGAAAACTTATCAATCCATTATTGCCCAAGAGGTAGGGGTGGTAGTTGGTCATTCGGTGGAAATTCAGTTAACGACTCCTCAAGGAGAAAATTGGGCAATTGTCCAAGAAAAAGAAGGATTTAAAGAATTTAGAGAGACTATACCAGAATCTCCCAAATTGGGGCGATTAAATCCCCGTTATACCTTTTCTCGGTTTGTGGTGGGCCCCACAAATAGGATGGCCCATGCTGCTTCCTTAGCAGTTGCTGAGTCTCCAGGACGAGAATTTAACCCTTTGTTTCTTTGTGGAGGAGTAGGATTAGGGAAAACTCATTTAATGCAAGCGATCGCTCATTATCGACTTGATCTTTATCCTAATGCTAACGTTTTTTACGTTTCGACGGAACAATTTACTAATGATTTAATTACGGCAATTCGTCAAGATAGTATGGAAAATTTTCGAGAACATTATCGTACAGTCGATATTTTATTAGTCGATGATATTCAATTTATTGAAGGAAAAGAATATACACAAGAAGAATTTTTTCATACGTTTAATACTTTACATGAAACCGGAAAACAAGTTGTTTTAGCTTCTGATCGTCCTCCTAAAAGAATTCCGACTTTACAGGATCGGTTAATTTCTCGTTTTTCTATGGGATTAATAGCGGATATTCAAGTCCCTGATTTAGAGACTCGCATGGCCATTCTTCAAAAAAAAGCAGAGTATGAAAACATTCGTCTTCCCCGTGAAGTAATTGAATATATTGCTAGTAATTATACTTCTAATATTCGAGAATTAGAGGGGGCATTACTTCGGGCAGTTACTTATATTTCTATTTCAGGATTACCGATGACGGTTGATAATATTGCCCCAGTTTTAAATCCTCCATTAGAACAAGTTCCTGCTTCTCCTGGGATAATTATACAGGTAGTAGCAGATAATTTTAAATTGTTAGTAGAAGATTTAAAAGGAAGTTCTAGACGCAGAGAAATTAGTTTAGCACGACAAATTGGGATGTATTTAATGCGTCAACATACTGATTTAAGTTTACCGAAAATTGGGGAAGAATTTGGCGGAAAAGATCATACAACCGTCTTGTATAGTTGTGATAAAATTTCTCAATTACAACAAAAAGATTGGGATCTCAGTCAAACTTTAGCTGACTTAAGTAATCGCATTAATGTAGCTAGTATTAATCAATCTTATTCTATTTAATGCCATGAAACCAAGCATAATAATTTTACCTCGCTTACTATGCTAAACTAATAATTAATAAAAGGCTAAAGCCTTATGCTATAGAAACAAAGTCCGACGAGCGCGGACAGCAATTATTAGGTTGCGTAGGCAACCTTTGTTTTTATAGCTTAACTCTTTAGAGTTAAAATCCATTATTTGTGATAATTTAGCATAACTTGTCCGGTAAAACCAATAATATTAAGCCATTACACAGATTAATAAATCAATTGTTATTAACTGAAACATAAACCATCTTTTTTCAGTCTATTAAATAAATCTAAAATCATTAGGAGAGAATTAATAATGATAAAAAAATTATCTATAATTGCGTTAACATTATGTTTAGCGGTGACTTATCAATCTCCTAGTTGGGCAGGAAAAGTATTAGATAAAATTAAACAAACAGGGGTCATTACTGCCGGAACTCGTAAGGATGCGATTCCTTTTGCTTATGTTAATGAACAAGGTAAATGGGTTGGTTATTCTGTTGATATTTTAGAAATTATTCGTAAAGATGTAGAAAAAAAATTAGGTAAACCGATCAAACTTCAGTTAGTAGAAGTAACCCCACAAAATCGCTTTGAAAAGATAAAAAATGGGTCAATTGATATTGAATGTGCTTCTACAACTTTTACTTGGGAACGGGATAAACAAGTTGATTTTACGATTAGTTATTTTGCCAGTGGGACTAAGATTTTAGTCAAAAAAGGGAGTCAACTGGGAACCATTGAATCTTTAGCAGGGCGCAAAGTTGGAGTTATTCCTAATACTACCAATGAACAGGCTATTAAAATTCAACAACCTGCCGCTAAATTAGTAACAGTTAAAGATAGAAATGAGGGTTTAAAAAAATTAGAAACAGGAGAAATTGAAGCATTTGCTAGTGATGGAATTTTGTTACAAGGATTAAAAAAAGAAGCAAAAAACCCCAATTCTTTAGATGTAGTTCCTGAATTTCCCTATGCTTATGAATCTTATAGTTGTATGATTCCTCAAGATGAATCTGCTTGGCGTGATACGATTAATTATAGTTTAGTTAAGTTTATGGAAGGCATTATTAGTGATCAACCTAAAACCGTTACTATTTATGAAAAATGGTTTGGAGATGAGGGAGTGACTCCTTATTCACGAGAAATTATTAATGAGTATTTTCAGGGAATTGTTAATAGTTATGAATGGATTCCCATTGTTGATTATTAATTAATCTTAAGGGTGTAGGATGGGCATTGCCCACCCTACTAAATTAATCCTTTTGAGGCCAAAAAACAATTGAATTATCAAGAGTTTGAATTTTCGCCCCTGGATAATAAAAGGCAAGGATTTTGTCAGCCGTCCAACCTAATTTTGCTAAATTATAAGACCCATATTGACTCATTCCTACTCCGTGGCCGAAACCACCTCCAACAAAGGCAAAAGCAGTTAATTGTTTTTGATTATTATAAATGGGTTCAAGATAAAAAAGAGTGCTACGGGGAGGGCCAAAGGCACTACGAACTTCATTTTTATGTAATTCTATTATGCCTTTGTCTGTCTGTACTTTGAGAGTAATAATTCGTCCAGATGGGGCCCTTTCTGTTACTTCCATCCATTGAATTTTATTAAAATTAGCCAGAGGATTTTTACGTCTTTCAAGATATTCTTGTAGGTCTTGACTTAAACTTTGAATAGTTGATTGTCGGTTCCAACGAAATACATTTCTTCCGGTTTCATTGAAGCCATCTTTCATGCTAATAAATTTACGGAATTCTTGTTCATCAGCGAGGGATTTTTGTGAGAGATCCCAAATTTGTTGGGGAGAATCAATAACTGCTTGTAAATAAGGTCTTTCTGCCCCATTCCAAACATCACTAAAGGTAGCGGTAACTCCTCCAGTTGTGGAAGAATAAAGCGCGTCTACTAATTCATTTTTATAAGTTAAAACTAGACCCTTAGTTTCTAAAATTGCTTGATCAGCTTTGGGGCTGGTATCACTTAAACCATAGTATACTTGACAATGGGTTGTAGCACATAATTCATAGTCATCTGCTTTAAATCGTCTAAGATTTCGTAAAGCATAAGTACGAGCAATAATCGTTTGTGCTTTGGCTGCATTCGCGGGAGCCCCACTACCAATTTCATGAGGAACTACACCTCTTAAATAGGTTTCTAGAGGAACATTATTAACAAGACTGTAAGTTCCATAGGCGTTAGGTTGTAATTTTAAACTGCCTCCATAAAGACGAGTTTTTTCTTTACTGTAACTAACTTGAATGGGATTTCTAGTAGCAATAATCTCTAAATTATCCGCTTGATAACGATTACCTGCTACGGTAAAAGTTGCTTGAGGTTTAGCGGCTAAAATAGCTGATTCTAGATAAGGTTGAGTAAATCCTTTTGCTTTAAGATTTTTTAACAGTAAACGTCGCAATAAAGGGGTTTCATAAACATCTCGTTTAGCCCAAACTTGCCATCTTTCGGGTTGGGTAACTTCAACTTTAATCCCTTTTGCTTTCCATTGATTTGCATTATCTTCTGCGGTTTCAAAGGTAGCATGATCACTAAGAATTACTTTTTCTTGAAGTTCAGGAGAAGGTAAGGATTGTTTGAGAATTTCTAGGGTTAATTGTTTACTATTAAGGGTGTTAATTTGACCATTCTTATCACTAAAGCGTAGAGTAAGATTATCCCCATTAGTCGCAGTAATGGACAATTTATCTTTTTCTTCTCCAAATCGCTGTACAATCCCCACTTTTATCTCAATATCTTTAGCTTGAGCGGGGGAACTCAAGACTCCTCCCCACAGAAAAGGAAGGGAACACAAGGCGACAAATAGTTGTTTGTCCCTGATTGGTTTTTGAGTCTTTGTACTTGGCATATTAAGCTAGATTGACAGTTTCGGGTGATTATACTTTGTTATCTTTTATATCAGATATCCGATGCAATCGGCATGGCTTATCTGAGTCGTGATCCTAGGCTTGGGGAAGAAGAACTCTTAAGATAATAGTAACGTAAAAAATAGCTACACTATCGGGATTGTGTGACGAACAGTTGCTCAAAATTGTTGCCGGGAAACTCAAATAATTATACTAAGTACCAAAGCAAAATTAATTGCACAGTCAAGGCGCGGGTTTTGATATAGTCGTAATGGTTGAGTAACAACGGTAATAGGGGCGGGTTGATCTAGTTTTTTGGTGAGAATCATGGATTTATGTAAAAAACCCGCCCCTACAAATTTTGTGTAATTAATTTTGTGTACCTACTTACCAGAGAATAATCCAAAAAGAGAGCAGAAAACCTAATCCCATTAAAGGGTTAAGTTGACACATAGCAATCAGACTTAATATCCAAGCCACACTATTAAAGGTAACACGCTTTTCTCTATCTAAATTCATCATGGTTCCGACTACTTCCTTAATAGTTTATGTTGCTTTACGGTTATTTAACTCTCACACTTCTTAACAGCTTTGATTCTTAGGAATTTTTCTTTAGAGCGGTAACTCTATCAACTCTAATTTATATTATGAAAGATTAGTCACTTTAGAACATCCGAAAATTCTCTTAAATTTGCTTTAATTTTTCTTGACAAAATATCAACAAATCTATATATTATTTACATTTTAGATGTAAAATGTAACCCAGTCTGTCTTCCCTGTCATAAGCAATACTTGTACTGAATTTCTGCTTGTTAGTGACCTAAGTTCTGGGAGTGCGATTGTAAGAAGCATGGTTATGTTAAAGTGTTTACGATTCATTGTCATTTCATTTGTTCGACTACTTATATGCAAAAATTACTTCAAGGAATCAATATTTTTCTCATTGGAATGATGGGAAGTGGAAAAAGTACCGTAGGCAAAGTTTTAGCCGTTAGACTCGGTTATCGTTTTTTTGATACAGATATTTTAATTGAGCGAGTCACTCAACAAACCATTAATGAAATATTTGTCAGTGAGGGGGAAGAAAAATTTCGAGATATTGAAACTCAAACATTAGCAGAAGTAGCATCTTGTACTAAAAGTGTGATTGCAACTGGAGGAGGAATTGTATTACTACCAAAAAATTGGAGTTATCTTCATCATGGCTTAATTATTTGGTTAGATGTTCCCGTAGAATTACTGATACAACGTTTAGCTGAAGATAACACTCGTCCTTTGTTAGATCAACAAGATCTTTCTTTAAAATTACAATCTTTATTAGAACAGCGACAGGAGTTATATGCTCAAGCAGATTTACGGATTATGATAACAGAAAATAACACTCCTGATATGATTGTTGATCAGATTTTTGCTAAGATTCCTGAAGTTGTTATACCTCAGTTATACTCCGAGAATAATAACTAATTTAAGAGAATAATGATTGCTTAATTTTGTCTGATTTTAAGTAAATTTAGCGATGCGATTAAGCAGAATAATACATTAAACTCCTAATAAAGACTTATTAGGAGTAAAGACAAGTTATGAAATATATGATAATAACTGGAGCTTTAATAATGGCTTCAATGATTGTTCCTTCTGAGGCTAAAGCTTCACCCACTTGTTACGGAATTGATCAATCTGGAGCCGCTATAGATTTATCAGCGATTTGTAATTCTTCTCCTAAATTACCATCAACTAATAATCATCAATCTGTTAATTCAGTTCAACCTCAATCAACCAAGTTACCCGACTCAGAAAAAAAGCCTAATTTATCAGAAGATCAAAGGAAAAAAGATATACAAAATTGTTTTAATAGTCCTCGGTGTCGTGAAATTCTTGCTCCTTCTGCTAATGGTAATAATTCAGAAAATACCCCTCATCAAGATCGTATTGAAAGGGTTAGAAATGGTGGTGCTATTAAACATAATTAATGAAAATATTAGTATCGTTATGTTAAATTATCACAAATAATAGATAGGGGTCAACGGCCGTTGACCCCTACAAAACAAACAAGATGCGGCGTGTCACATCTGGAATTTAGCCTGCCTTCGCAGACTTCGTTTTTATAGGATTAGGCTTTAAGTTTTGATTAGGTTAAGGAACCAATTTTCAAGTTTCTTCGTCCTGATTATACGAAAGTAAAACTATTGTCTGTAATCATTTTTAGACCAAAGATGATTACAGACAACTGCACATTGCTATATAAATAAATAGACATTAAAAATGAAAAATCCAAGCAAACATTTAATATCATTAATAGGAATTTCTCTGTTGACAGGAAGCAGTTTATTGTTAACTGAACTCAAGGCAAATAGTCAGAAAGCTTGTACAGCATTTCCGGTGATCGGTGCTAAGGGTACAGAGGTAACTAAGACGGTTTCTCAACCTGGAATTCCTGGCCCTTTTGGTCTACGTATTAATAATAATTGGAATACAGATTTTGCTGTCGTTCCTCTCAAAAAATATAAGCGGTATATAGTTAATTTTAAAGCCCATGATTCAGCAGAATATCGCATTAGAGCTTTTCTTAAATATAATGATAATACATCGGACAATTTTCATGATAAACAACTAGGATTTTCTTCAGGACAAACTTTAGAAATTGTCGGAAGTCCCAGAACTGATACTATTCCTTTTCAAGTTAATGTTTTTGTTGGAGAACCTATTTCTTTAGGTAGAACATACACTATTTCTGTTCAAGGTTGTATGTAGATTTAATAGTTAATTATACCTTTATTTTAGCAGAAATAAAAACAAAGCGATCGCAAAACTCTAATCTAGATTGATTACAATATTTTTGCTCCATTTCTGCTAATCCTTGTTGTAATTGAGTATCATCAAATCTAGAGAGTAAGGACATATATCTATTTTTCACCATGTCAAAATACTGTTCTTTAGGAATAGAAACGGGATATTCAACCCAATCTACAGTTGTTTGAAATCCGATTTTTTGGAATAATTTCACCAGATCATTATAATTAGGTTGGACAGCTTCGTAGGTTCGTAAAGCTTCCGTAAATAAGGGATATTCAATAGTAGGAGGCAGCAAAATTAAAAGTAAACTACCCGTTAAATTTAATCGTTGAAATAACCCTTGTAAAAATTTTTCTTTATCTTCAATATGATGGATCATTTCTTTCATTAAAATTTTATCATATTTTCCTGGTTCATAGACAAATTCGATCCCATCTTTAACTAAGATTTTATACTGACTGTTATTAGGTATTTGCTCAATCATTTTATCAGACGGATCAACACAAATAACAGGATTTTTCAAAGTTATTTTAGAGATAATAGATTTACTATAGATACCAGTTCCACAACCAAGATCAACAAAAATATCGGTTGATTTTAATGCCAAAATGTCAATAATTATTTGACTTAAAAAATCAATAAAATCTGGAGAATAAACCCAAAATTTATCATAGTTTTGAGCTAATTTTTGATAATGTTCTCGGCTTAAATAATTCATGTTTATCAGAAAAATATCGAATCTTAAGTGATCGTAGCCTTAAAATAAAGTAAGTCCCAGTTTCTAAGCGAACCAGGGGGCATGAGAAAACAAACATTACTAATAGGAAACCAATGCACGAAAACCCACTAAAGCGTAAAATCAAGGATTTAACACCAGGAGAACAGGACGCAATCAAGAGTCTTCTTGATACCCTTGGAATTGAAAACACCCTCATTTATAGTAATACACCCAAGCAAATTATCTATGAAGGTTGGATTACAAATAATGACAAGTGACGATAATTAAATCAGTCCCCTAGGGGCAACTAGGGGACATCTCCAAAAAACATATCTAATAGGAGTTTAACTCATGAATGAACCCACTACAGTTACCTATACCATAGCAGAAGTCCTCAAGCGCATTGAGGACAAGCTAGATACCCTTCAAAAAGATGTAACAGATTTAAAGATAGGACAGGCGACCTTAACTGAGAAAGTTGGCGGCATGGATAAGCGACTATCTAAAGTAGAAAGCGAACAAGCTACGATGGTTAAGGCTATTTCCGACTTGCAAGGTTTTCGTTCCCTGATTGTGCCGATTGTTGTGGCAGTATCAACGGCTTTATTGACTTTGCTTTTTCGTCTTGTTCCTAACTTATCCCCTTAAGAACGCGGTCTACGAATATGAGAAAGTACTAGAACATTAAAATAAAGTCAGTCCCCGTCGCTAGGCAACTAGGGGACATCTCCAAAAAACATATCTAATAGGAGTTTAACTCATGACTGAACCCACTACAGTTACCTATTCTATAGCAGAAGTCCTTAAACGCATTGAGGACAAGTTAGACAGGATGGATGAGAAGTTTGAGGGGAAACTAGACACCCTTCAAAAAGATGTCAATCAGAAATTAGACAAGCAATCAGAAGAAATCACAACAATTAAAGCCACTTTACAGGCACAACAGCCATTAATTCAAAAAATCCCCGATTTAGCCGAAAAGGTGGGAGAATTAAAGAATTGGAGACAAATCGTTATCATTGCTGTGACAGCCCTCATTAGTGGTTCAATCACTTGGGTTATTCGAGGGGGAACCTTTAAACCTTAACCTGATAGGACGAGGGTGTCCACCTAGTCACCCTTAATTTAAACAACGCCAAGTATTGATAATATTGATTCTAATAGGAGTTTAACCCATGAGTTCCTTCGGCGCGATTGCACAGACAGCCATCAATCTTACTTACGAAAAAGATTACCATCAATGGACAATAGAACAAGCCCAGGCTTTACGAGAACTTGTTAATACTCATCAGGAATTGAAACATTTTGAGAAATTAGATTGGGACAACATTATTGAGGAGATTGAAGCCTTGGGACGTAGTGAATACAATGCAGTCGTTAGCTTACTCCTCAGACAAATTGAACATTGTTTAAAGATTGACTACGTTTCCTTGCCTGAATGTCGTAATAAGTGGAAGTCTGAAGTCATTGCGTTTAAGGTAGGTATAAATCGAAAATTTGCCCCAAGTATGAAACCAAAACTCGAAAAGCAGTTTGAAGGAATATACAAAGATGCTGTTAGGATTGTCGAGGCCGAATATGAAATCAGTTTACCTAAACAATGCCCCTATAGCTTAGACGACTTGCTGAGTTCATGAACATTAATTTTTCTTGTCTTAGGTTAAAATTTCTCCTCCCATTAATTTTTGATAGCGTTGTTCTAGTTCTTGCTTTAAAGATGATATTCCTTGCATATTTTTATCAGCCATGATAATTTTTTCTGCCGCAGTTCTGGCTAATTCTAATACTTCTTGATCTTCGACTAAACTAGCTAAAGCAAAGTCTGGTAAACCGGATTGACGAGTGCCTAAAACTGTTCCTGGCCCCCTAAATCTTAAATCCATTTCTGAGATAAAAAAACCATCTTGAGACTGTTCTAACACGCTTAAACGTTGACGTGCATCAGGGGTTTTACTACTACTCATTAACAGACAATAAGACTTATGAGAACCCCGTCCAACTCGGCCTCGTAATTGATGTAATTGAGATAGGCCAAATCTTTCAGCATTTTCAATTAACATAACTGTTGCATTAGGAACATCTACTCCGACTTCAATAACAGTTGTAGAAACAATAATTTGATTTTTATTATCCCGAAAATCTGTTAAAACTTCATCTTTTTCTACTGAACTCATTCTACCATGTAATAAGCCAATTGTAAAGTCAGGGAAAACAATTTCTGATAGTTTTTTATGTTCTTCAACTGCTGCGCGAACATCTAATTTTTCTGATTCTTCAATCATGGGAAAAATAATATAAACTTGTCTTCCTTGGGCCACTTCTCTACGAATTAAATCATACGCTTGTGTCCGTTCTTTTCCTGTTAATGCGGTTGTTTGAATCGGTTGTCTTCCGGGGGGTAATTCATCAATTTGACTCACATCTAAATCCCCATGTAGGGTTAAAGCTAAGGTGCGAGGAATAGGAGTAGCTGTCATGGTTAAAACGTGAGGAGATTGACCTTTTGCTAATAATTTGGCCCGTTGGTGTACCCCAAAACGATGTTGTTCATCAATGACAACTAAGCCTAATCTATTAAAGTTTACCGGGTCTTGAATTAAGGCATGAGTTCCTACTAATAAGGGTAATTCTCCAGTTTCTAATTGTCGATGAATTTCTCTCCTTTTGCCTATTTTAGTCGATCCAGTTAACAATTCTACAGGTAAATGTAATAAATTAAACCAACTTACTAATTTACGATAATGTTGTTCTGCTAATACTTCTGTCGGGGCCATTAATGCGGCTTGATAACCTGATTGAAGGGCGGCTAAAATAGCAAATACAGCAACAATTGTTTTACCTGCACCTACGTCTCCTTGAACTAATCTGTTCATAGGAGTTTCTAATGTTAAATCCTCTAAAATTTCGTTAATGACTCGTTTTTGAGCATTGGTTAAAGCAAAGGGTAATAACTCATTAAAATTTTCAATTAGTTGCCCTTGGGGTATAAAAATAGCACTTTTTTGTGTTAATTTTTGTTCTTGACGACGTTGCAAGAATCCTAATTGTAAATAAAAGAATTCATCAAATACTAATCGCCGTCTAGCATGGGCTAATAATTCCGGGTTTTCAGGAAAATGAATATTATTTATCGCATCTTTTAATTTAATTAATCCGTATTCATTTCTTATACTAATAGGTAGAGGATCTTTGATAGTTTTAATTGAGTTTAAACAGGTAATAACTGTCTGTCTAATTAAATCGGCTGGAACCCCTTCAGTTAAGGGATAAACAGGTAAAACTCGCCCAATTTTTAGGGATTCAATATTATCTCCTAAACTATCTAATACTTCAATTTCTGGATTATCTAAAGTTAATCCATATTTGTTTTGTTTAACTAATCCTGAAGCGGCTACAATAGCACCTACAGGATAAAAACGTTTTTGTCTTTCTTGCCAACCTCGGTTATTAAAACGACTGCCAGCAAAAAAGCGATTGAGTTTAATTTCTCCGGTATTATCCCGCAAAATTAATTCAAAAATTGTCAGGTTTTTATTTTTAGGACTACTAAAACAATTACACCTTTTAACTGTTCCTATAATGGTAACGGTTTCTCCTGGATTAAGATTAGTAATACTTATTTGACGCGCATAATCAATATGATCACGGGGATAATAAAAGAGAATATCTTTAACTGTATATAATTCCAAAAGTTTGAGAGATTCACTTTTTTTCTGGTCTAATCCTGGTAAGGTATTTAATGGTTTATCTAAGGTTATATTCTCTAAGGAAGGTTGTTTTTCACTGACAGGAACAATACGAGGTAATTTAGGGGCCGGAGGTTCAGATGAGGTTTCTAATATTAGTCTGAGTTGATGGATAAATTGTCTAGTTTTAAAGACTAAAATTTTCCGTCTCAATACACTTAATTGGGAATAATTTGCGTATTCATTGGCTAAATCATACCAACGAGTACAATCACTGTTAGGGGTTCGAGGAGGAGGGTTTTGACGGAAATTAAGACATAAAAATTCGCTAAACCGATATTGATTACCCTGTAAATCGGTAAATCCTTTTTCTGCTTCAATCGAAAGTGCTTTATCTAAGCGTATCCAATCAGGGGTTTCTCTGTCCATTTTTTCTGCTTTAAAGTTTAGGGAATAGATAATAGATTAGTGAGATATTTAATCAATAAAACTGATACAATACGATTCTACCGAATTTGTTATGTTAAATCAATGTCTACACTACAGACCTTATGTCTGATACTATATGAACGAAGCCTCCCGAAGGGGGCTAGATTAAACCCATGTAGGTGGGTTTTGTCTTTAGACTAAAGTTTGATAATATATGAACGAAGCCTTTCTTCGGAGGCTAAATTAAACCCACGTAGGTGGGTTTTGCCTTTATAGCTTAACCCTTCAGGGTTTAAGTCTATAATTTCTAATCGTCTTACATACTAGATTCGATAGAACCTAAAATACTTCTAACAATTGAGTGATTTATTGTATTATTCAAGCTGTTATTCGTTGTTTTAAGATAATTGTTTTCATTTTTCTGATGATCATTTGAGCAATTTGTTGAGAACTGTACAAAGCAGTATTCACCGCTAAAGTTCGTTCAGGTGCAATCTTTAGTAAACTGTTACGACTTGTTACTATATCATAATTTTGCTGCTCTTTAGCAATAATTTTAACCTTATCTTTTAATTCCTTTATATCTATTTTTCCTTGATTAATCAAGGTTAACCATTTTTGTTGTTGAATGGGAGTTAATAATTTATAGAATTCGGGAATATCTAAGTCTGTTTTATGATTTATATTAGGCAAAGATTCTGACCGATAATTATTAATATAATCAAAGGTATCTTGACGATTGATAAGTCGTTGTAAACGAATATGATTTGAGGCTTCTAAAACAATAAATTGAGCATTAGGAAGCATTTTTGCTGCATAAGTGACCTCATTTTCTCCCCGTAAACCATCAAAAATTAATAGAGAGTTATTTAATGGCTTTTTAACCTGAAGTTGGGACAAAATATAAGCCATTCCTGGAGGATAAAGTTGTTGATACTGTTTAGTTAATTCGAGTCTTTGTATCCGGCAAAGAATGGGATCTTTACTATTGGTAATTGTAGGAAAAATAACCTGATCTGTTAAAATTCTCCGATTAGGTAATAAGCTAAAATTCAATTCAGAGTTTAATAAAGCATCAGTAGTAGTCGTTTTACCAACTCCGGTTAAACCAACTAAAATTAATAAGGGATATTCAGTGATTGATTGCCAATCTTTTGGACTATTATTAAGGGGATTAAATCCAATTTCGGAAGTAATTAGTCGCAAAGACTCAGAGGAAGTCATTAAACTTGTTTTCATATTAATAATAAAGGCAGTTAAAAATTGATTTTTAAGAAAAAAAGCCTTACAGATAATTATTAATCACCTAATTTTAGATGAATTTTAAAAGTCTAAAGCAATAATATTTTTTATTTTCTCTCCTATGTTTCAGTAAAACGAATAATATCATCATCTCCTAAATATTCCCCATTTTGTACCTCAATCATCACTAAAGGAATGACCCCAGGATTTTCGACACGGTGACGACTATTCATGGGAACATAAGTAGATTCTTTTTGTTTAAGCAGTTTTTCTTCTCCATCACAAATTACTTTAGCCGTTCCTGACACAATTATCCAGTGTTCACTGCGATGATAGTGCATTTGTGTACTAATATGTTGACCTGGTTTAACCACAATACGATTAATGCGATAACGAGTCCCTTCTTCTAATACGGTAACGGTTCCCCAAGGTGGTGTACGAGTAAATTCCTCATCCCGTCTTGACCCCGTAACTTCAGATTTTTGAAAGTCTGATTCGTCACTCATTGCTTAACCTCCTTGATCTGTGTTTATTTTATTATAATTACAAAGTGTCTTCTTGAATTGAATTTTATTTAGGTACTTAAAAAGATAAAATGTCAGATTCTGATGATAGGATAACTTAAGACATTCATTAGTAAACATATGGCAGAAACATTATTATTTAATGCACTCCGTCAAGCTATTGACGAAGAAATGGGTAGAGACGACACAGTGTTTGTCTTGGGAGAAGATGTGGGTCATTATGGTGGTTCCTACAAAGTTACAAAAGATCTCTGTAAGAAGTATGGAGACTTGCGGGTTCTTGATACACCGATCGCAGAAAATAGCTTTACTGGAATGGCTGTAGGTGCTGCCATGACAGGGTTACGTCCCATTATAGAAGGGATGAACATGGGCTTTTTATTGTTAGCCTTTAACCAAATTGCCAATAATGCCGGAATGTTACGTTATACTTCTGGGGGCAACTTCAAAATTCCTATGGTAATACGGGGGCCAGGGGGAGTAGGTAAACAATTAGGGGCAGAACATTCTCAACGGTTAGAAGCGTATTTTCATGCGGTTCCAGGGCTAAAAATAGTAGCCTGTTCCACTCCTTACAACGCTAAAGGATTACTCAAAGCAGCTATCCGAGATGATAATCCAGTTCTATTTTTTGAACACGTTCTTCTCTACAATCTCAAAGAAAATTTACCCGATACTGAATATATTGTCCCCTTAGACAAAGCAGAAATGGTACGACCGGGCAAAGATGTCACCATTTTGACCTATTCACGGATGCGTCATCATTGTATGCAGACTATCAAACAATTGGAAAAAGAAGGTTATGATCCCGAAATTATTGACCTAATTTCCCTAAAACCCTTCGATTTACAAACTATTGGGGACTCTATTCGCAAAACCCATCGAGTGATCATTGTGGAAGAATGTATGAGAACTGGGGGAATAGCTGCTGAATTAGTCGCCATCATTAACGAACACTTCTTTGATGAATTAGATGCTCCTGTAATACGTTTGTCTTCACAAGATATTCCTACCCCTTATAATGGCAACCTTGAAAGACTCACCATTGTGCAACCTCCCACTATTATCGAAGCAGTGCAAAAACTGATGACAGGGCGAATTTAAGGCCGATAATACCCCAGGAAAAAGGCAAAAGGCAAAAGTTTACTGCAGGTTTTTTGCTTTTAGCAAGCTATAACAAAGGATTTACTATGCAAAAGCAGCGTGCGGTCATTGGTTTCATTATTATTTTAGTGATCATAGCGATCACCATTTTGGTGACTATTCCTCTGCAACTGGGATTAGATCTCAAAGGAGGGGCCCAATTAACAATTCAAGTCAAACCCACCAAAGACATTAAACAAATTTCTTCCCAACAACTAGGTGACGTAAAAACCGTCATTGAAAATCGGGTAAATGCTTTGGGGGTAGCTGAACCTAGCGTCCAAACTGTTGGACAAGATAAAATTGTAGTACAGTTACCTGGTGTCACCGATCCTCAACAAGCAGAACGAATTTTAGGGGGAACCGCACAACTAGAATTTCGTCAACAACGTCAAGGAACAGAAGGGGAATTTCAAGCTGAATTTACAATTAAAAGGCAGAAAGAAGCAGAATTAGTGATTCTAAGACCTCAAGACGCCGTCGGTCAAAATAAGGAAAAGATTGCTCAATTAACCAAATCCATTGACTCCTCTAACACCATCCTGTTAGGACTATTTGACCCAATTGGATTAACGGGAAAAAACCTCAAAAATGCCCGTCCTAGCCCCACACAAGGCACTAGCTGGGAGGTAGCGATTGAATTTGACGATGAGGGGGGCAAAAAGTTTGCCCAACTGACAAAGGAAATTGCCGGAACTGGCCGCAGTATTGGTATTTTCCTGGATAATAAGGTCATTAGTGCGCCTGTTGTCGGGGCCGAATTTGCTGCTACTGGAATTACGGGAGGAAGTGCGGTCATTACCGGAACTTTTACCGTTGAAACCGCTACCGATTTAGCAGTACAGTTACGAGGGGGATCTTTACCGTTCCCTGTAGAAGTGGTAGAAAACCGTACCGTTGGGGCAACTTTAGGACAAGATAGCATCCGACGCAGTATTTATGCCGGGTTAGCAGGCTTATTATTTGTTGTTGTCTTTATGGCGGTTTATTATCGTTTACCAGGGGTAATTGCTGATATATCCTTGGGCATCTATACTTTGCTTACGTTAGCGTTTTATTCTTTGATAGGAGTAACCTTAACTTTGCCAGGTATTGCTGGATTTATTCTCAGTATTGGTATGGCAGTAGATGCTAATGTCTTGATTTTTGAGCGAACTCGTGAAGAATTAAGGGACGGAAATACTCTGTATAAGTCGGTAGAATCAGGCTTTTATCGCGCTTTTTCCAGTATTTTAGATAGTAATGTCACAACATTAATTGCTTGTGGTGCATTATTTGGTTTAGGATCTGGGTTAGTTAAAGGGTTTGCTTTAACTTTGGCTATGGGAGTTTTAGTGAGTATGTTTACAGCTTTAACTTGTAGTCGTACTCTGTTATTATTAACCGTTTTAGGTGTACCTGCCGTCCGTAAAAAACCTGAACTGTTTTGTCCTAATTTACCTACTGTTACTAAGTCTTAATTATCAAATTTGATCCCCCCAACCCCCCTTAATAAGGGGGGCAAAGAATGGGGAAACAGAAGATAAAGTACCTACCTCTTAATACGGGAGGAACCCAATGGGGAAACAGATGTCAAAGTCCCCCTTTTTAAGGGGGATTTAGGGGGATCGAGAAAGGCTATTACGAGCAAATTACGTTAATATTAATCGGTGATCATATCACAGGAGAATCATGCAGTTAAATGTCATTAAATGGGAAAAATTATGGTGGTCAATCTCAGGATTAGTTATCATAGCAGGATTAATTGGAATGATCATTTCTTGGTCTACTTTAAAATCCCCATTACGTCCAGGATTAGACTTTATTGGAGGAACCAGACTACAACTTCAATTAGAATGTGCGGTGCAAAAAAACTGTGCGCAACCGATTAATACGGGACAAGTAAGGGATATTCTGGCAGAACAAGGATTAGGAGGAAGTACCATTCAGGTATTAGAAGGAGATATTCTCTCCATTCGTACTAAAACTTTAAATGTAGAGGAACGAACTCAATTACAGAAAACTTTAAACGATAAAATTGGCAAATTTGACCCGGAAACTTTACAAATTGATACAGTAGGTCCAGCAGTTGGACAAGAATTGTTTACATCAGGGGTTTTAGCCCTTTTGGTTTCTTTCTTTGGGATTATTGTCTATCTTAGTTTTCGCTTTCAATTTGATTATGCTTTTTTTGCCATTGTCGCCTTATTTCATGATGTCTTAGTGACTGCAGGGGCCTTTGCTATTTTTGGCTTAGTTCTGGGGGTAGAAGTTGATAGTTTGTTTCTGGTTTCTTTATTAACAATTATTGGTTTTTCTGTTAATGATACTGTGGTAATTTATGATAGAATTAGGGAAAATATAGACGAATTTCCCGATGTTTCTATTAAAGAAATTGTCGATACTTCAGTTAATCAAACTCTGACCCGTTCTATTAATACTTCATTAACGACTATATTACCTCTAGTCGCAATTTTTCTTTTTGGTGGAGAAACCCTAAAATATTTTGCTTTGGCTTTAATTATTGGTTTTAGTGCAGGGGTTTATTCGAGTATTTTTATTGCTAGTACCTTATTAGCTTGGTGGCGTAATCGTGTTCAGAAAGAAAAATTAAAGTTAACTTGAATTTTATTAGAATTCCCCGCAGTAAACAGACGGGGAATATATCAATTTAGAAAATCTTTTTTAATCCCGCTTGTTTTAAGGTACCATTAGCTGTATGACGGGATTTAATGGTATTATCAACCACAAAGCGACGATCTGTGATGGGACTGTACCAAATCTCATGATCCCCTTTACCTGCTCGTTCAAAACAACAATTAGCCTGTAAAAGTCGTTTTTTTAACTCAGGGGTAAAAGACTTTGCCATTATTTAAACCACCTGAATTAACTCTTTTCGATGAGTAATTAATTCAAAACTAATCACCTTTTTATTCTCAATAGTGATTCCATGATTTACACTCAATAGTTCTGGAATCATTTGTCTAAGTTTATCCGTTAACTGTTCCAACGTATCTGCTTCCGTCACCAAACCCAGAATATCTGGACTTTCTGCAACCCAGACTCTCCCATCTTCATCCCAAAAAGCCTCTATTTTATAGCAATTATTCATTGATTAAATTACCCAATTAATCTAAATTTTAATCGTTCTACCCGACAAGTTATGCTAAATGATCACAAATAATAGACTTTAACTCGTTCATAGTAGGGGTCAACGGCCGTTGACCCCTACCAAACAAAGGTTACCTGCACAACCTATAATTTAGTCCGCGATCATCGGACTTCATTTTTATAGAATAAGGCTTTAGCCTTTTATTAATTATTAGTTTAGCATAGTTTGTCCGGTAGAACTAAAAGGATTCACCCACAGGTTACAGATTCTCTGAAAATCCCATTCTTGCTAAAATTTTTGCAACATTATGCCCTTTTTTCCTAAAAATAGGGAACAATAGTTGATGAGATAGTTTTCATTAAGGTTACGCAATAGTCATGAATTCCGTCACAGAGATATCCAAAAACCTGACCACACCTGAAGCTATGCCCATAGTACAAACTTGGAACTTAGGCAAAGTGTATCGCACTGGTTTTTGGCTAAATCAACAATTGCGATCGCTAAATGATTGTTCTCTGAGTGTCTATCAGGGAGAGACTTTTGGTCTACTTGGGCCCAATGGTGCAGGAAAAACGACCCTGCTTAAAATATTACTGGGAATAGTGCGTCCGACTCAGGGACGGGCCGTATTATTAGGTCAACCTATCGGTAGACAAGAAGTTAAACAAAAAGTGGGCTATTTACCGGAAAATGCCTATTTTTATGATTATCTGACGGCCTGGGAATTTTTGGAATTTGCCGCAGGGTTGTTTCAACTTTCTACAACTATCCAAAAACAACGAATTCCCCAATTATTAGATTTAGTAGGGTTAGACCAAAAAACAGCCCGTAAAAAGCAATTAAGACAGTATTCTAAGGGAATGTTACAACGGGTTGGTATGGCCCAAGCTTTAATTAATGATCCTGATTTGGTTTTTTTTGATGAACCGATGTCAGGACTTGATCCTTTGGGACGTTATCAAGTAAGAGAAATTATTCTTTCTCTTAAGTCTCAAGGTAAGACAATTTTCTTTAATTCTCATGTCTTAACAGATGTGGAACAAATCTGCGATCGCATTGCTATTTTGGCCAGAGGAAATCTTTTATGTGTGGGTTCTTTAGAAGATATTCTGGGCCGTTCTGATGTTTATCAAGTAATTGTAAAAGGAGGAACTCAAGAAGCATTAGAACCTTGGATTTTAGGAATTAAAAATATTGAAAATTCTTGGCATGGACAACTAGAAGGAGATCCTCAAGAATTTATGGCGGCTTTATCTCAAATGGATGCTCAATTATTAAGTTTAAATCGCGCTCGTGCTTCGTTAGAAGAATATTTTATTGAACAGTTACGAGAACGGGGTATTACTTCAAGTCAATAAGTCAATTGAGTTAAGTAAGTAGACAAAATTAATTACATAAAATTCGTAGTAGGGGCGGGTTTTTTACAAATTTTTATGATCCTCACAAAAAAACTAGATAAACCCGCCCTCCGCCCTGGGTTTTCGGTTCTACCGGACAAATTATGCTAAATTAATAATGAATAAAAGGCTAAAGCCTTATCCTATAGAAACGAAGTCCGACGAGCGCGGACTAGATTATAGGTTGCGCAGGCGACCTTTGTTTGTATAGCTTAACTCTTTAGAGTTAAAGTCTATTATTTATGATAATTTAGCATCACTTGTGGAGTAGAACAAAAAATAGTTTTTACTTACCACCTCTATTATAACAGTTCTTAGAGAAAATCATGAAACTTAAATAATAACCAGCTATCAGCTTTTTACTGATAACTGGTCACTGTTAACTGTCTTTATATGCGTCCATTCCTTCACAAGAACAAACTAAATTTCTATCCCCATAAGCATTATCAATACGTCCCACAACTGGCCAGAATTTATATTCTTTAGTCCAAGGGGCCGGATAAGCAGCTTTTTCACGAGAATAAGGACGGTTCCAGTCATCATTAATGACAGTTTGTGCAGTATGGGGCGCATTTTTTAAGGGGTTATTTTCCGGATCAATTTCACCATTAGCGATCGCGTCTGCTTCATGATAAATTGTAATCATAGCCTCACAAAAACGGTCTAATTCATCAAGATCTTCGCTTTCTGTAGGTTCTACCATCATAGTTCCAATAACAGGCCAAGATACAGTAGGCGCATGAAAACCAAAGTCTATTAACCGTTTAGCAATATCATCAACTTCTACCCCGGCCCGTTTTTTCAAAGGACGTAAATCAATGATACATTCATGAGCAACACAATCAGATGATCCCTTAAACAAAATAGGATAATAATCACCCAAACGATGAGCCATATAATTAGCATTGAGGATAGCAATTTTTGTCGCTTCAGTTAACCCTTGATTGCCCATCATAGCGATATACATCCAAGAAATGACTAAAATACTAGCACTACCCCAAGGCGCGGCAGAAATAGCCCCTATTGAGGGATCTGGGTTACTATTGTCATAGAGAGGATTGGTGTATTTTTCTACTATTGTTGTGGGTAAGAAGGGGATAAGATGAGATTTAACCCCGATAGGCCCCATTCCTGGGCCACCTCCCCCATGAGGTATACAGAAGGTTTTATGTAAGTTTAGATGACAAACATCGGCCCCAAAGTCTGCGGGACGACATAACCCCACTTGGGCATTCATATTAGCCCCGTCCATATACACTTGTCCACCATGACGATGAATGATGTCACATATCTCAATTATTCCTTCTTCAAATACCCCATGAGTAGAAGGATATGTTACCATCAACGCCCCTAAATTTTCGGTGTGTTTTTCTGCTTTTTTCTGTAAATCTGCAATGTCAATATTGCCATCATTATCACATTTTACAGAAATAACTTTCATGCCACACATGACTGCACTGGCAGGATTTGTACCGTGTGCAGATTCAGGAATTAAACAAATATTGCGTTTAGTTTCGCCTCGACTTTCATGATATTGACGAATTACTTGTAAACCCGCATATTCTCCCTGAGAACCCGCATTAGGTTGTAAAGAAATCCCATCAAATCCTGTTATTTCTCCTAACCAGTCTTCTAACTGTTGGAACAGCATTTGATAACCTTCAGTTTGAGATAAGGGTGCAAAAGGATGAAGTTTACCAAATTCGGGCCAAGTTACAGGCATCATTTCAGAGGCTGCGTTTAACTTCATTGTACATGATCCAAGGGGAATCATGGAAGTATTTAAGGCAAGATCTTTAGTTTCTAACTGATGTAAATATCTCAGTAATTCACTTTCGGAATGATGGCGATTAAAAACTGGATCAGTCAGATAAGATGTATCGCGTTTAAAGAAGATAGGAAAGTCAAATTTAACTTGATTAGCAATTTCTTCAACTGTAAAAGGTAAGTTATCTTTTGCTGCAAAAATTTGCCATAATTCAATAACATCATGAACTGTGGTAGTTTCATCTAAACTAATGGTAAGAATGCCTTCTTCTAATAAACGTAAGTTTATTTTACGAGTTTCGGCTGCTTTTATTACGGCTTTGACACTAGCATCACCCACCCCAACTTTTACTGTATCAAAGAAAGGTTCATCATTAACTGTATAGTTAAGTTTTTGCAAGCCGTCCGCTAAAATTATAGCTAATTGATGTATTCTTCGGGCAATATTTTTAATACCTTCTGGCCCATGATAAACCCCATACATTCCGGCAATAACTGCTAATAAAACCTGGGCGGTACAAATATTACTGGTGGCTTTTTCGCGGCGAATATGTTGTTCTCTGGTTTGTAATGCTAACCTTAAAGCTGGTTTCCCTTGTGCATCTTTAGACACCCCGACAATACGCCCTGGTATTTGCCGTTTATAGGCTTCTTGCGTAGCAAAATAGGCTGCATGAGGGCCACCATATCCCAAGGGTACACCGAAGCGTTGAGTGCTTCCTACGGCAATATCAGCCCCAAATTCACCAGGGGGTGTGAGTAAAGCTAAACTTAAGATATCAGCCGCAACGGTAACTAATGCACCTTTATCATGGGCAGTCTGGATAAAGCTACGATAGTCGTAAACTGTGCCATCGGTAGCCGGATATTGTAATAATGCGCCAAATATTTCGGTATCAAATTCAAAGAAGCGATGATCACCGATAATAATGTCAATTCCTAATGGATACGCCCGCGTTTTAATGACTTCGATGGTTTGGGGATGACAATGACGGGAGACAAAAAAGGCATGAGTATTTTTATTCTTACATAGACCATAACTCATAGTCATGGCTTCTGCTGCGGCTGTCCCTTCATCTAACAAGGAAGCATTAGCAATTTCGAGTCCGGTTAAGTCTACTATCATAGTTTGATAGTTTAGGAGAGCTTCTAGTCTTCCTTGGGCAATTTCGGCTTGATATGGGGTATAAGCGGTATACCAGCCCGGATTCTCTAATATATTACGTTGAATAACTGGGGGGGTGATACAGTCAGCATAACCCATGCCGATATAAGAGCGAAATATCTGATTTTTGGAGGCTATTGATTTTAATTGGGCTAATGCAGCGTATTCGCTTTGTGCTACTGGTAAATTCAGGGGTTTACTGAGGCGAATGGGTTGGGGGACTGTTGCATTAATGAGTTGGTCTAGGGTAGAAAATCCTAAGACTTTGAGCATTTTGTCTATTTCTTCGTTATTAGGGCCTATATGTCGGTTAACGAAGCTATCGGTAGGAGCGAGTATGTTTTCGAGAGTAGCGGGTTTATTATCCTTGGTTTTAGTTTGATCTGCGGTAATATCTAAATTAGGCATATCGGTTATTAGGGTTTTGCTATTTAGGGTGTTACGTCCTCTTGACAAGTTATTGTAATCTGTTGTAACAATACTTTGCAATATGGGTGGTAAGTTTTGATTAGCTAAAATCATTTATTGATAAACATCACCTCTAAAACCAATCCTATAAACTTCTATATTTCCTAATGTTAATTCAACGGTAAATATAACTCTAATTGTACCAATATGTAACCGATAAAACCCTTCCCAATTTCCTTTCATTTTCTTAATGTCTAGATCATTAAAAGGGATAATTGCTTGATCATCAACAGAATAAACCAGTATTTTTAGTTTTTGACGAATTTTTTCTCTTGCTTTCTCGTCAAGAGATTCCAGAAATTTGATAGCATTTTTACGAAATTTAAGGGTCATTTTTTAGCCAGTCAGTCATATCGGTTAGTTCTTCGTTTTCGTAGTCTTGGGGTTTACCTAGTTCCGTATCAAGTTCCTGTTGTTCTTGATCACTAACGTAGGGCATTAACATATTACATAATAATAACCTTTCTTCTCTCAAAACTTCTCTAACGCTTTCTTTGATTAGGTTTTTTAATTCTTGAGTTTCCATAAGCGATCGCATTGAATTTTAGATTATATATGAATTTTAACCTATTGTAACAATACTTTGCAATATGTGGGCAGTTTTGATGACGTTAGTAAAAAGAACATTAGGAGAAACTTTAAATCAAATTATTCCTTTAGCAGATTAATCTAGATTGGGCATGGCAAAGCATCAAAGTTTAGGATAGGATAATATAGTTTTCTAATGCCATGCCCCTACAGCAATTCTAATATGGCGATCGCGAATATTTTAGTTATGATAATCGGCTATAAAATTTTTTTTAGTGAATAAAAAAATAAACGATAGAAGATTAAAGGAAAAATAAAAATTAGGTATTTATGCTGAAATTATCCATCTTTATGTTCACTTTTGTAACAAAAAATCCAGATAATCAAAAGAGATGATAAACATTCGAGCTTATATAACCAAAAAATAACCCCAGTTGGATAAGGAGTAGACATAAGAGGAAGGCCAAGAAACATGACCCCTAAAAAAAAAGCTAACTTTTGTCTCATTTTTAGTGATCTTAGGGCTAATCTTCCGCTATAATCGGCATCAGTCAGAATTGTCTATCAACTAACAATGAATAAAGAAGATCTCGTAAATACGATCGCTGCCAAGACTCGCTTAACCAAAAAAGAAACGAGTCAAATTCTCGATGCCTTAACAGAAACCATCATGGAAACAGTTGCTTCCGGTGAAAAAGTGGTCTTAGTGGGTTTTGGTACTTTTGAGCCAAGAGACAGAAAGGAACGCAAAGGTATGAACCCCCAAACAGGGCAACCTATCACCATTCCAGCGACCACGGTTCCTGCTTTCTCTGCTGGAAAGGTGTTCAAAGAAAAGGTTGTGGAGTAAAAACCAATCTCATAAACTTATGGAGTACGATCATCTGGACTGTCTTCTAGAATTCGTATTCTAATAAGGGCGGGTTTTTGACAAAATTGCATGATTCTAACAAATATGTTAAATCAACCCGCCTTGTCGAGATAAGCTGTTAAGCATATAAATTGCTAGTTGAGATTGCAGGGGAGCGCCGGAGCAAAGGGAGCACCGGAGAAGGAGTTTAAGCTTTTGTACTAAACAACCAAATACCCTGTTTAAATGCGTCTTAGCTTATTAAAATATTAACACAACTAGCTTCGTTGTCAATCGACGAACCGCTAACACTCCTGCTGACCAAGATTTTATTAGAGTTTTCTGAAGTCTACGAACTGCTTTAACATCGCCACGACTAGATGCTTGATAAATGCGCTTCTGAAGCTTATAAACCCTCTTTTCTACGGCTTTCCAATCAATCATTATCCAATTTAATTGGGCTGTGATGTTTTCTGCTGTTTCTTGTTGGGTTAATCCCACAATTGACTTTATTATATGTCATGTTGCTCCCACCAGGGGTTTTTACTTGCGATAAAGTTTTATTCATAGAGATTAAGGTATTTTATTATTCCCTATTCTGCTTTAAATTTTCTCAGTAAAATCACTCATATTGCTTCAATAAATAAAATTAATTAATTAAAATTACGGAGAAATATTAGCCTCTTAACTGATATTTAAGCTTAAAGTATTTTTTTTATAAAGTTTGGTATTTCTAGTTGACATTAGAGAAAAAAATGTGCATCATTGAAGATGAAGCCAAAAACAACTCTAGGCAATTATATAAAAAATCATAGCTTAAATGTTCTAGAAGTGTCTTATTTTGGGTCTAAATTAAAATAGTAAAAATCGCTGACTATAATCATAAAATCGGTAAATATCAACCGTTATTTTACGTAGATTATAGCAATTAACTATTTATATGTTTAGTAAAAATACGAGTCTATTATCTTATGAAAAATACTAACCTTATTTCTGCTGTTTTTATCGGAAGTACCTGTACTTTATCCGTTTTAGGCTATGGCATGAGTGCCAAAGCGGCTGCTCTTAAATCAGTTGATATTGAATTAGCCTTTTTAATAGATGGCTCAGCAAGTATCTCTCAAAGCGACTTTAATGCCCAAATTAATACCCTAAGTAAAATATTTAGTGCGACTAATTTTTACGATGTCTTTGTCAAGCCATTATCGACTAAAAAATTAGCCGTTAGTGCCTATCAATTTGGGACACAAGGAACTTTAAACACTCCAGTGATTTCTCAACTTGCCGATTGGGTATTAATTGATGAACAGAATCAAAAAGCAGGTAGAGCATTCAGTCTAGATTTAAGCGATGGAATCAATACTAAACTTGGCAATTTTACTCCCATTGGTGATGCAGTTTCTTTTGTGACTAATGCCTTATTAAAGAATCAATATGATGGGAAGAAAGTTGTTAATATATCTACAGATGGCTTTAATACGCACGAGATCATTAATCCATCAGACGCAGCTGTAAATGCGTTTTTTCGGGAAGTTACGATTAATGCCATCGTTATTCCCGCCACTCAATCAGATATAGGTGGTAAGATTCCAAATCCACTTTATGATCTCGCAAAAATTAAGAGTATTATTGATCCTTATCCAAACTTTCCTTCAGAATATAAAAATAAAAACTTTGATGGGAGTCCAGCATTTATTATAACAGACTATGCTACAGGAAAAATGAGCTTAGAAGATGCACTCCTACTAAAATTAGGGAAAGAAACTATCGGAGAAAAGAAAATTATTTCAGTTCCACCACTTATTTTCGACCCTCCTAAGACCCCTGTTTCAGACCCCTCTACGTCAAATACTCCTGATTCAGAAACTGCTCTTAACTCTGATCAAACAATTCCAGAACCTAACGCTATCTTGGGATTATTGTCACTTGGTATTTTAGGATTAATCAAAAAAATCAAATGTCAATAAAGTCAATTACAATTGATGATAATAGGAGAATAATTGTTTGAGTGCCAAATGAAAGGGGTTAAACTCAAACCGTTTTTCTCCTGCATCAATTGAAGAAAAAGGAATAATTTCCAGCACACTGTTACTGTAAGCGATTACCTTTAAACTTTCAACAAAGTTTGGAGTCCATAAAGTCTGTTCAACAGAAATGTTTTGGTCAGTTAACCAATATAATAATTGTGATCGCCCAATCCCTGGCAAAATACTTGTTTCTAAGGGAGGAGTCCACCATTTCTCTGCTTTCCAACCCCAAAGATTACCAGTGCTGGTTTCTAACCAATTTCCTTGATGATTAACTAAAATTGCTTCTCGATAGCCTAGACTTTTAGCTGTTTGTAGGGCTAAGAATGCCCCTAAATAGTTACCTGTTTTATGAGAGGCTAAAGTACGCTGAAAAAGGACATCATGAGCTACCCATCCCTGAATTCCTTGCTGTTGAGATTGGGCTAAATTTTCCGGCAAAAAACGCCCTGTAATCCATTCTCGTCCGTCAGGAAAGATGGTAATTCTTAAAACCGGATAAGAAGCAATCAAAGCTTCTGCACCTTGACGTACTCTTGGCCAATGAGGTAGATTCCAATTAAACGTTTTGAGACTGTGTTGGAGACGACGACAATGAGCTTCCCACTGAGTTAAGGGATGATCGAGAGAGTTTTGATAAACCCGTAAAGTAGTAAACACTGTTGCCCCATAGATCAACCCAGGATCAGTTATGTTTAAAGAGATAGTATCTTCTTTCGTTAACTTTCCGTCATACCAAAACATAGTGATTGTCCTTATTTTCCTACGTCTTGTCTGTACAAGCTTTTAGATAGGGTTCTACTCCGGTAGAACCCTTTGATTGGCTTTCCGAAGAGTCTGTGAGACAAGAATCTGCGTTGCTTTTAGGGCGCAGATTGTCAAGATTGAGGACTTAAAATAATTAATTGTTGTTGCTGTAAAGCACGAACCCCATCTATTTCTAAAGGAACATTAGCTAAAATCTCCTTAACTGTTAATTTCCCATTACAAGCTTGCATAAATTCATATTCAGTCTCTGTTAAAGTAACGGGTTGATAATCATAATTAAGTAAACTTTGACTGGGCCAACCATACAAACAAGGATGAATTTCAGAAATAGCAAATAATAAGGTTTCATCCTCTGACCAATCTATTTTAATTAAGGGAGGTTTTCCTAAGAAAAATTCGTAATGAGTAATATTCTCAGGGTCAAGTAATTCAATCAGTCGATATCGTTGGCGATCGCTTAATTTTTCTCCCCGTTTCTTTAACTCCTCTGACTTGCCAATTAACCGTTCTAGTTCCCAATATTTTGGATTAGAAAAGCCAATAAATTCTAATCCTGATGCCTCAATTAATTCAAACAAAGTGTCAATATTATAATCTGTTTCTTGGGGATGAACATACATATCCGCAAAGGACTCATCTCGATGATTTTCTAATGACCATCTTTCTTTTTCTCGTTTAAGAATTCGGTTATTTTCGGGCAAACTGGCAAATAATTGACGACCGACAAATACTCCATCTTTGTAGTCTCCTTTTTGCTCCCCTTGAAGTAAGGCGATCGCTTGTTGCATTAACTGAATTTCCCATCTTCCTAATTCAGCATACACAAAAATATGAAAGATTCCACCAGGAGCTAATTTAGGTGCTAAAGCTTTAATTCCAGCAATAGGATCAGGTAAATGATGCAATACCCCTACAGAATTAATTAAATCAAATTCTCCCGATAAAGTAGCCACTTCTTCTAAGTTCAAATGATGAAAACTAATCTTTCCTTGATGTTTACCTGCAACCCCAGATCGTTGACATCTTTCTTGAGCAATTTCTAAAGCTTTCTCACTCAAATCAATACCGACAATTTCAGCTTGAGGGTTCAGTAAAATTAAATATTCTGTCCCGACTCCTGTACCGCATCCAGCATCAAGAATACGAATATTTTCTCTAGTCGGTTTTCTGCCACTACAAAAATTGTACGCAGCAATCCAATTCCATCGCCAATTATATCCTGGTGGGGGTTCGTCTAATAAAGGTTCAGGAGGAAAAGGATAAGTATTGTATAAACGTTGAACCGCAGAAATTTGTTGTGAATTGTTGTTCATACATTGACCAATAATTGCAAGATTTTTTAATAATAATTAATTTATAGCGTTTCTTAGACTCATGAGATACACCTTAATTTATTTTCTTTTGTCATTTTACCATTATCTGCCCCAGACAGATTCGACGAGGCGGTTTGTGAATCACTATGTTCTCAATAAGTTGTACTTATTGCCATTGTCAATTGCTAGTTAAGCAAGTACAATAACAGGTAGATCAAGGACAGAATGAGTCTTAAATGCTCTTTCTCTCTAGAAACTTGTGTTTAAGGAGACATTTATCTCATGAAATTTTCAATATTTTCGATTTTAGCCCTCGGTAGTGTTTTAACAGCGACACCGACTTTAGCTCAGGTTATCGATTTTGAGGATTTGCCTCTGGCTCCAGAGTCTTTTTATAATGGCTCTGATAGTGCAGGTGGTTTTACAAGTCAAGGAGCTTTCTTTAACAATCGTTTCAACTCAACTTTCAATTCTTGGTCTGGCTGGTCTTATTCTAATACTACAGATACAACGACTCCTGGATTCACTAATCAATTTAGTGCTATTACAGGAGGTGGATTTGCCGGATCAAGCAATTATGGGGTAGCTTTTACTTTCTCTCCCGGCAGTTCTTTGATCAATTTGCCTGCCAACACCACGATAGAATCTATGCGCATAACTAACACTACCTATGCAGCTCTATCCATGTTAAATGGTGATCAATTTGGTAAAAAATTTGGTGGTGTCAGTGGCAATGATCCTGACTTTTTTCTATTGACTATTACTGGATTAAATGCCAACAATCAGACGGTAGGAACAGTTGATTTTTATTTAGCAGATTATCGTTTTGCTGATAATTCCCAAGACTATATTGTTAATCAATGGGAGCAGGTTAATTTATCTAGTCTGCAAGGAGCAACTACCCTATCTTTTGCTTTGACTGGCTCAGATGTAGGTGCATTTGGTTTAAATACCCCTGCCTATTTTGCGGTAGACAACTTAGAGCTAAAAACAGTTCCTGAACCTAGTTCGATATTAGGTTTTCTTGCTTTAGCTACTCTAGGAGCATCTTCAGCTTTTAGAAATAAACAGAAAAGAAATAACCTTCAAGTTCAACGTTAATTTAGGAGTCGTAAAATCATGAAAATTCTCAAAGTATTGCTTATATTCCTGGCAATGTTTATTGTCTTCTCAACCCCAGCTTATGCCAAAAGTGATATTCAGGAACAATTACCATCAGTAGTTAATTCTGTCTCTCAAACTGCCCAAGAATCATCACCTCCATGTAGTAAAGTTCCAGGCAGCGTATCCGTTATCGTTCAACTTCCTAATCGTCCACCTTTACAATTAAAGGCTCCTTGGACAGAACAGGCTACGGTGAGCTTAGCTATGAATAATCTTGAGTATCAAAATCTTTTACAATATGATACCGATTTCTCTTGTCCATATGGAAATTTAGTTACTTCAATTAATGGCGTTACTCCATCTCCAACACAATCTTGGTTTTTGTTTATCAACCAAACTTTGTCAAAAGTTGGATTAGATTCAGCCATCCTTAATAACAATGATGTCGTTGTATGGAAACTTTGCCCATCATCAGGGACTTGTTCTCTTTAGGCGATTTCCAATAAATACTATAAGATAAAACGCATTTTAAATGTGTTTTATCTTATACCCCTACTCTAAGTCTCTAATCTATTTATTTTGATACAAAAGTTAATAATTATCCCTTAAAACCATTTTTAGTCAGAAACACGCCTGGGATTATTATTTCCAACTCTATCATAAGTGCCTCAAATGACGCAACCTCGTGAGCAAATTTTTGTCGATTTTGCGCCCCCAAACCTCAATTAAGCATTTTTGAAATAGATTAGATATTTAAAATAGTTTTATATTTAAAGATTAAACTAGCTTATATTAAGCCATTCACCTCAGAGCCTAAATTATTTTTAGTCAGAAACACGCCTGGGATTATCATTTACAATTCTATCATAAGTGCCTCAAATGACGCAATCTCGTTAGCAAATTTCTGTCAATTTTGCTCCCCAAAACCTCAATTAAGCATTTTAGAGAGATATTAGATATTTAAAATAGTTTTATATTAAAGATTAAACTAGCTTATATTAAGCCATTCACCTCAGAGCCTAAATCATTTTTAGTCAGAAACACGCCTGGGATTATCATTTACAATTCTATCATAAGTGCCTCAAATGACGCAATCTCGTTAGCAAATTTCTGTCAATTTTGCTCCCCCAAACCTCAATTAAGCATTTTTGAAATAGATTAGATATTTAAAATAGTTTTATATTAAAGATTAAACTAGCTTATATTAAGCCATTCACCTCAGAGCCTAAATCATTTTTAGTCAGAAACACGCCTGGGATTATCATTTACAATTCTATCATAAGTGCCTCAAATGTCGCAATCTCGTTAGCAAATTTTTGTCAATTTTGCTCTCCAAAACCTCCATTGAGCATTTTAGAGAGATATTAGATATTTAAAATAGTTATAGAGTCAATATAATTAATATTTATGTAAAAAAACAAAACCCTATCTAGACAAGGATTAGAATAGAAGTAACTGATAACTGGTAACTGATAACTGGTAACTGGTAACTGGTAACTGGTAACTGGTAACTGGTAACTGGTAACTGATAACTGATGACTGGTAACGCCAAATGACACAGATAGGTATTCCCACCATTACAAATGATGTCCCGGATGTCCCTAAGCGATTGACATTTGAGGAATATCGCTTTTATCAAGATAATACGGACACCCGATATGAACTGCATCGGGGAAGATTAATTCCTATGCCGACTGCTACTGCATTACATAGCCGAATTTGCCAATTTTTAGTTTATTGTTTGAGAGAATATTTTGCTACCACTGAGCAAAATTTAATTGTCATTAATGATGTGGGAGTCAGAACCGGAATTGATTCTTCACGCATTCCTGATGTGGTGGTCTTTCCTCCCGAACGCTGGGAAATACTCTGTTCTCGCAAAGGGGCAGGGGTTTTAGATTTAGAAGAAACTCCTAATTTAGTGATAGAAGTTACCAGCGAAAATTGGCGGGATGACTATATTCTAAAACGGGCCGAATATGCTATGATTAGCATACCTGAGTATTGGATTGTCGATCCTAATAAAAAACGGGTTCGTATCTTAACTGAGCCTCAACTCGAAGATGGGTATCAAACTCAAGAATTTGTGTTAGGGCAATCTATTCAATCTAAACAATGGGGCAATTTACAACTATCAGTTGATGAAATGCTTTCTCCTCCTATCGTTGAAGATTTAATTAAGGCAGAAAAAGCAAAATTTCGTCAACTACAACAACAAGTCAGTGAAGAACGTCAACGAGCAGAAACTGAACGTCAACGGGCAGACAGGTTAGCGGCTTTATTACGAGAACAAGGCATTAATCCTGAAACAATTTAGGCAATTTTTTGTAGGGACAATTCATGAATTGCCCCTACATGGGATAGCTAAATTATTCCCATTCAATAGTTCCAGGAGGTTTCGAGGTGATATCATAGACGACCCGGTTAACCCCTTTAACCTCATTGACAATGCGGTTAGACATGATTTCGAGTAAATCATAGGGAACTCTGGCCCAGTCTGCGGTCATGCCATCTTCACTGGTAATTAATCGTAAGACAATGGGATGAGCATAAGTCCGTTGATCTCCCATAACTCCCACACTACGGACAGGCAATAGGACAGCAAACGCTTGCCAAAAGTCATGATATATCCCTTGCTTGCTAATTTCATCCCGTACGATAAAATCAGCATCTCGCAATAAGTTTAAGCGTTCGGCCGTCACTTCTCCAATGATACGAATAGCTAACCCAGGACCAGGAAACGGATGACGACGCACAATTTCCTCTGGTAAACCGATGGCACGGCCTAATTTTCTGACCTCATCCTTAAATAACTTTCGTAGGGGTTCTACTAACTTAAAGCGTAGATTTTTCGGCAGTCCTCCCACATTGTGATGACTTTTAATCTTAACGGCAATGCGTTCACCGCTTTTGGGATCAACATTCGTATCAGCAGATTCAATCACATCAGGATAAAGAGTGCCTTGGGCTAAATAATCAAAAGGCCCTAGACGTTCAGATTCTTCTTCAAACACTTTAATAAATTCATGACCGATGCGACGGCGTTTTTCTTCAGGGTCAGTAACTCCCTCAATTTGAGCTAAAAACCGTTCCCTCGCATTGACATATTCCACCGTAATATGAAACTGATTATCAAAAATATCTACTAATCGTTCAGGTTCACCTTTTCGCATGAACCCCTGATCAATAAACATACAAGTAAGCTTATCTCCAATAGCGCGATGGAGAAGAAACGCTAAAGTAGATGAGTCTACCCCCCCAGATAACGCCAGTAAAACCCGTTTATCTCCAACTTTTGCCCGAATGTCTCGAATAGCTTCTTCAACAAAGGCTTCCGTCGTCCAAGTCGGTTCACATTCACAGATATGATAAACAAAATTACGAATCAGAGCAATACCACCGATAGAGTGGACGACTTCAGGATGAAATTGCACTCCAAATAATTGCTTCTCGTGATGAGCGATCGCGGCACAATGAGTATTATCAGTATGGGCTAAAATTTCAAAGCCATCGGGTAATCGAGTACAGGAGTCGCCGTGACTCATCCACATAGTAGCCCCATCTTCCACATTGGTAAGCAGGTCGGTGGGATCATCGATGTGTAGGGAAGCTTTACCATATTCTCCCCGTTCGGCCTTTTCGACTTGGCCCCCTAATTGTTGTACCATCAACTGCATGCCATAACAGACACCCAAAATAGGAATACCCAGTTGCCAAATTTCGGGATCACATTGGGGCGCACGACTATCATAGACGGAATTAGGCCCCCCAGACAGAATAATTCCTTTGGGACTAAGTTGACGAATTTGCTCGGCTGTGGTTCGATAAGACATCACTTCCGAGTAAACTTGTGTTTCTCGGATACGACGAGCAATTAATTCAGAATATTGAGAACCAAAGTCAAGTATTACCAACCTTTGACGGTTTAGTTTCTCGTTAAGAGACTCTGTGGGCAAAGTCTCATCGGGTTGAACAAGGGAGGGGGTTTGGGTAGTCACGTTTGAGATACTAACAAGATAAGGATTGACTTGTAAATCTTTGTTAAGAGTTACAGGGCTAAAGTTAACAATTTTTTTGTTTTCAAGTAAAATGAGAGTGTAACTATATTCGGAATTTTGCGATATTAAATATTCGTATCATTGTAGCATAACTTTTTTGTGAGCATCATGTAATAGGGGACGGGTTGATCTAACTTTTTTGTGAGTAAGCTAAGACGAATTTAAACTGTATATTGGCACATTAGGAAACAAACTATCAAACCATCACCCCATCACCCCATCACTCGAATAGGACTAATTTAGATGCGTAACAGCTTATCCTGTGGTGGGGGGCGGGTTGATCTAACTTTTTTGTGAGTAAGCTAAGACGAATTTAAACTGTATATTGGCACATTAGGAAACAAACTATCAAACCATCACCCCACCACCCCATCACTCGAATAAAACTAATTTAGATGCGTAACAGCTTATCCTGTGGTGGGGGGCGGGTTGATCTAATTTTTTTGTGAGTATCATAACTGCTGTAAAAAACCCGCCCCTACAAAAACCCGCCCCTACAAAAACCCGCCCCTACAAAAACCCGCCCCTACAAAAACCCGCCCCTACAAATTTTATGTAATTAATTGTGTCAATTAAAGGATTTTATCTAGCTGCTACAATAGTTATAAATCATAATCTTTACTGATTACAACAGGTACGGGGGATCTGAACTGATGAAAATTATCCCTTGCTTGCATTTTGTCCCATCTGTTTGCCGGTTGCACAAATTAGGAATGTTGGTATTGGTGTTGTGTTTAGGGTTATCTAACGCTAGTTGTGCTAATACTCCCACAACGGATGCCAAAATTCTACACTTAATCAATCGTCTCAGTTTCGGTCCTAGTCCGGGAGATTTAGAAAAAGTCAAAAGCATGGGAGTTGATCCCTACATTCAACAACAATTGTCACCCCAATCTATTCCTGAATCTTGGAGTGTTAATCAGCGTTTACAATCATTGTCAACCCTCAATCTAACACCAGTGGAATTGCTGGTAAAATATCAAAAACAACCTCAACCTCGACCTCGACCTCTTAATGTTACCCAAAGACAAACTCGTGGTAGGAATCCTCAAGTTTCTCCAACTCCCCAAATAGTTGAAACCCCCCAAAGGATGCAACCGCCTAGTTCTCCCCAAAAACCGGTAAAATCACAGGTAGGAGGCAGATTGATTCTCACACAAGCGGTAGAGGCCCGTCTAGTGAGGGGTATTGAAAGTCCCCGACAACTTCAGGAAGTCATGGTAGACTTTTGGTACAATCACTTTAATGTCTTTGCGGGAAAAGATTTAACACCCTTTTGGGTAGGTGCTTATGAACAAGAAGGGATTCGTCCTCATGTCTTTGGTCGATTTCGTGACTTGTTAGAGGCAACGGCTCGTCATCCTGCTATGTTAGTCTATCTTGATAATTGGCTCAATACTGACCCCAATAGTCCAGGGAGTAAGGGTAAATTTAAAGGACTCAATGAAAACTATGCCCGTGAGTTGATGGAGTTGCATACCTTGGGAGTCAATGGAGGTTATACCCAACAGGATGTGATTGTCTTAGCCAGAATTTTTACAGGATGGGGATTTAGCCATCCTAGTAGATTGAATCCAGCCGGGTACAATTTTGCCTTTGATTCCCAACGTCATGATAGTAGTGCCAAAATCTTTTTAGGAAAAACCATTGCCCCTGGTGGCATAGAACAAGCAGAAAAAGCCCTCGATATTTTAGCCCGTAGTCCGGCTACGGCTAATCACATCAGCTATAAACTGGCCCAATATTTTGTAGCAGATCAACCACCACCGAGTTTAGTGAAAAAGCTTTCCAGACGCTTTCTCGAAACCGATGGCAATATCCGCGCTGTTCTCGAAACTCTATTTCGTAGTGAGGAATTTAATGATCCTAAATACTATAATGCCAAATTTAAGACCCCTTATGAATACATTATTTCTGCCTATAGAGCGACAGGTATTCCGGTGAAAAATACTGGTTCTGTGTTAATGACCTTACGACAAATGGGAATGCCTTTGTACGGTTGCCTCACTCCAGATGGTTACAAAAATACTCAAGAAGCTTGGTTAAGTCCTGATGGCATGACAAAGCGATTAAATTTTGCCACTATGTTGAGTAAGGGAAATAACGATAAGAAAAACACCAATCAAGACATGGTTAATCCTGATCAATTAGCTGCCACTCTAGGGAACCGTTTTTCAAGTAAGACTCAACAAGCGATCGCTTCTAATCCCAAAAATCTGAAAGCGGCTATCATTCTTGGTAGTCCAGAATTTATGTATCATTAGTTTTAATTTTATTATGGACAGACGCACCTTTTTAAAACAAGCCGGACTCATTTCGAGTTCTTCTTTAATTTCTATCGGTTTACATGGATGGGCAGCACCAGTTGAGTCTGCAAATCCTAAACCTAAACGTCTAATTGTCATCTTTTTAAGAGGGGGAGTCGATGGGCTAAATGTGGTTGTTCCCTATCAAGAGGCCGAGTATTATCAAGCTAGGCCAAAGATTGCTATTCCCCATCCAGGAAAAACCGATGGTGTAATTAACCTCGATGGACGTTTTGGGTTGCATCCTGCCTTAAGTTCCCTATCACCCTTCTGGAAAAATAAAAGTTTAGCTTTTGTTCATGCTTGTGGTTCTTCCAATGAAACTAGATCTCATTTTGATGCCCAAGACTTCATGGAAAGTGGAACTCCAGGAATTAAAGGGACTTCTGATGGTTGGATGAATCGTCTGTTGGCTAATCTACCTGGTAAAAATCCTGTCCAAGCTGTTAATGTTGGCACAACTACCCCCCGTATTCTTTCTGGTAAAATAGCTGTGGCCAGTATGCCTCCTAATAAGCCAGGTTCTCGCCGTACCCCCATTGACCGTCCAGAGATTAGTCAAGCTTTTAATGGACTTTATAGTGGCAATGATGACCTCGGTAGAACTTATCGGGAAGGAATGGTCGCCCGTCAAACTCTCAATAGTGATGTAGAAAAGGAAATGAAAATGGCTAATAATGGCGCACCTTTACCTAATGGATTTGTTAAAGATGCCCAAAGATTAGCCCAACTTATGGCTAAAAATTCTAATATTCAATTAGCATTTTTGCCTTTAGGGGGATGGGATACCCATGTTAATCAAGGTAATAGCAAAGGACAATTGGCAAATCGACTGAAAGCTTTGGGTGAAGGATTAGCTACTTTGGCTAATGGATTAGGATCTGTTTATCAGGATACAACTATTATCGTCCTTTCAGAATTTGGGCGTACTTTCCGGGAAAATGGTAATGGAGGAACTGATCATGGCCATGGCAATGTTTTATGGCTTTTAGGAGGGGATATTAAGGGAGGGAAAGTCTATGGAAAATGGACAGGATTAGCCAAATCTCAACTTTATCAAGGACGAGATTTGGCTGTTACTACAGATTTTAGAGATGGGATCACACCTATTTTATCCGGTCATTTACAATTAAATCCTACTCAAATTCGTCAGGTTTTTCCTAACTACAAAATCCAGCAAAACATACCATTAATTTAATGTGAATAAGTGGTCATTTCAGTTATCAGTTATCAGTTACTACCGCCTAAAGTCGGTAGCTTGAAACCTCTTTTTTTGGTCACAACAAATGATAATTGCTGGCTTTAGGTTGAAGGTAGGTTAATCATTAATCGTTAATTTAGGTTGATATTGACTAGCAATTAAAGCGATAGAAAACCACCAAAGTGTATTAATTTGAGGACGATACCAAACCGTATCGACTGTTCCTTGGGCCAATAATCCAACTATAGCCGCGATCGCAGCAATTAACCAAATTCCTTGAGGATTTTGTTTATCTCTTAAACGTTTTAATTGACAAACACCTTGATTAACTGTTACTAAAATCAACCAAATAAACACACTAAATCCAATTAATCCGGTTTCCACTGCTGTTTCTAAAAACACAGAATAGGCACTCAAGGCACTATATTTAGGACTCATATAAAGGGGGTAAATCTTATTAAAAGCACTATTGCCTGGCCCAATACCAATAATTGGGCGATCGCGGATCATATCAATTACCGCTAACCAAACATTCAGGCGAAAATTATTACTACTATCATTGCGTCCAGCAAAGATACTTAATATCCGTAAACGTAAGGGTTCAACTAAGACAATGGCAACTAAAATTAAACCACCTAAACTACCAAAAACAACAGGTAATAACCATTTACGCCAAAAAGGAGATAAATAATCTTTAAACCAAACAAATGATAACAACAAAAATGTAACAGATAAAGCCATCATGGCAATCCAACCGCCACGACTTCCCGTAAAATAGAGACAAGAAGTATTAACTAATAGCATCGTTGTTGCTAACAGTTTCGGCAACCATCCTTGCCAAACTAACAGCGCAGCAACACTTAAAGCGATGGCAGGGACGAGATAAGATGAGAGTAGGTTAGGATTGCCCAAATAGCTATAAACCCTTGTCTGTTGCGCTAGAGGAGAGGTAGGATCGTTCCAAGTAGCTAACTGTTCCACCCCCATAAATTGCTGTCTGACCCCATATGCAGCAACTATTAAGCCGATAAATAGCACAACCGTAATTAACCAATTGGTTAGAGGAGGAGAACGCAAAATACGAGAAGATAAGGCAAAGAATAACATATAAAGGGTTAATTTAACCCATCCAGTCAAGGCAGCCGCTTTCACTGGAGAAAAGGCAACTGCGACCCCCGCAATACACCAATAAGTAAATACTAAAAAGTGAATGGGGGTTAACCCTGGTTTGTGGTTATCGCAGAGGGTGAGAATGGCCCAATAAGCGGCGATCGCAAATAACCAAACACCAATTAAACCAGTGGTAATAAAAGGGCTAAAAATAAAGACAAGGCTTAATAATAACGCGCCTATGGCTTCTCCCCATTGTAGGAGAAAGCTGTGTTGTCGCCATTGACTAAAAATACCGACTAAGCGATAAATATAGCTGGCATTTAGCCATTTAGAGGCTGAGAAATAAGAGAGGGTAATTTGATCCCAAATCAAATTCATGAAACATTACCAATTGAGGATTAGTTATCGATGATCGAGTTAAGTTTTGTCAACTCTTAAGTTATAAAGATGTGATCATATTTAATTCTTTTTTGTTCCCTTGATTGTTATAATTTTTAAGATATTAAAAACATTTTTTGTAGGGGCATGGCATTAACTAATTATTGAACTTATCCATAAATTATAAATTGCCATGCCTAAACTCGCATTTCTCACAAAAAGTGCGGTCACGCTTTGCCTGTGCGGCTGCAACGCCAACCTCAGAACCCTTAAGTGAATTATCTCCATCAGTGTGGCTTAATATACCACGTTGTATCAGCTTTATGTAGCAGTGCTGTTAGTTTTTTGAAAAATAAGGGAATCCTAGAAGTGTAGCTCTGAGATTGGTCACTCAACTCAATATCTAATGATGACTGCTCAATTTTCCCTTCAAAATCCCATTTCCATTCAAGAATTCACGGCCTCCAAACAAGCTGGATTTTTTGAAACCCTCAAACAACCTCGATTTAGCGGTCAACTCGTGTTGACAGATGCTAAGGGAGAGCAGTGGTTTTTCTATCTCTATCTAGGCCGGATTATGTACGCCACGGGTGGTTCTCATCCTGTAAGACGGTGGCGACGACAAATTGCCCTGTGCTTACCCCAGATAACAGCCCTTCTCTCTACTTTACAACTTGATCTGGCCAGTTTAGGTAATCAAGATTTCCGACTCTGTTGGGAATATCAACTACTCTGTTTTTGGGTAGAACAACAAAAAATCAGTCGAGAACAAGCAGCTCGCATGATTCGTTCCGTCATTGTCGAAGTTCTCTTTGATGTGGCTCAAACAACAGAAATTACCTGCGAACTGCGACCAGATAATTTACTTTCAACTCGGTTGGTATTAATAGATGCCGATCAACTCGTCACAGAGTCCCAAAAACTCTGGCAAGCTTGGCAAGGAGCCAAAATCGCTGATCGCTCTCCTAACGCTGCCCCCGTCATCCGACAAGCTGAACAATTGCAACAAAGCACTTCTCCCCAAGTTTATCAAACCTTGCGACAACTCCTCGACGGCAACCAAACCTTACGGGATTTATCGGTTCGCATGAAGCGCGATGTAGTCACAGTTACCAGTTCCTTACTCCCTTATATCCAAATGGGATTAGTAGAACTGATTTCTATTGATGATTTGACTCCTCCTGTTTCACCTCCAACAGGACATCCCACCGCTAATACAACAGGAAACAATAGCGGCCCTTTAATTGCCTGTATTGATGATAGTCCCCTGATGTGCCAAACCCTGGAAAAAATTCTCATGGGAGCTAATTATCAATTTTTGGGGATTAATGATCCTTTAAGAGCGATCGCTATTCTTTTAGCCCGTAAACCGGCTTTAATCTTTTTAGATTTGGTGATGCCTAATGCCAATGGCTATGAGATTTGCCAACAACTGCGTAAATTATCATTTTTTCGTCACACTCCTATTGTCATTTTGACTGGCAATGACGGCATTGTCGATAGAGTTAGGGCTAAGGTGATGGGATCAACTGACTTTATTAGTAAACCCGTGAATCCTGAATTAGTGCTAAATGCAATTCGTAAGCATCTCAAACAAGAAAGTCCGAGTTAAACCCCTCAATTTTCTGGCACTACTGTTGCTTATTGATTCCCAAAATTAGATAACTTTTGTTAGTTTCATCCGATAGAAGGGAATTATAAAAGTAGCAGTTGAACTTGACTTTTCAATACTTATTTAATCGAGGAAAAAAAATGGGAACCGCTCTGGTTGTTGAAGATTCTTTAACCGAAAGAGAAATTATTACTCAATGTTTAAAACTGGCTGGTATTACGGTAGTCATTGCCTCCAGTGGGGAAGAAGCCCTAGAAAAGCTCCTGGGAGATTTACCTGATGTCATTGTACTTGATGTTGTGTTACCTGGGCGTAGCGGATTTGAGATTTGCCGGGAACTCAAAGCCGAAAACCGTACCAATAAGATTCCCGTGATTATCTGCTCCACTAAAGACACCGATATGGATAAATATTGGGGCATGAGACAAGGGGCAGATGCTTATATTCCTAAGCCTATTGATCAGGATTTCTTTCTCAAGACCATTAAACAACTGATCCACCATTAGTAGAGTGAAAAGATGCATTTATTATGGCTTTGAATGGGTTTTCTAACAATTTAACTTTACCTTCCCCCACAGGTGAAACAAGAAATCGCAGTTCCCTCGAACAATTTTTAAGATTTGACTTAGTACCTGATACTACCCTGATGTTACCTGTGGCCCAACTGACGGAAGTATTAACGGTTCCCCTCGGTCAAATCGTCCCTATTCCTCATATGCCCCCTTGGGTGATGGGAATTTATAACTGGCGCGGCGAAATTCTCTGGATGGTCGATTTAGGGCATTTATTGGGCTTAACTCCCTGGCATCAACAAACCCAAAACCTCCTGGTTTATCGGGCAATGGTACTGCATTCAGGGAAATCAACCTCATCCTCTAAGCTTAATCGTCAAATGCTGGGTTTAGTAGTGAGTGGTGTGGAAGATATCGAATGGTGTAACCCTGCCGAAATACAATCCCCACCCGCTTCTGCGGTAACTCCTAGTTTGGCACCTTTTCTGCGAGGTTATTGGTTAAAAACGCAAGGGGATATGTTTGTTATTTTGGATGGAGAAGCCATTATGGCCGCTATGCCTAAACCTTAAACTCTATAGTTTAAAATAAGCGATTTAAATGCACAACAGCTTATGAGAAACCCTATATCTAATTGACTATATTTCTACTATTTTCTGTAGGAGCAAAACATATTTTTAAGCCCCTACGCCAACTCTTAAATCCTATAAGGGCGGGTTTATGGAAAATCTGGGTAAACATCACAAAATTTAGGTAAAAACCCGCCCCTACGCTAACCCCTAACTCTTACTTATTTTATTGAGGCTAATTTCATGACTCAAACTTCCCCTAAACCTACTCCAAACCCTCATCAAAACAATGGCTATGTTTCTGGTAGCACGATCAATAACCCTCAGAAGCAGAACCAAAATCAATTATCCTCTACTCAGCAAATTAGGCGACAGTTGACACCTTCCCTACCCCTTACCTGGTGGCAAACCTTAACTTTACGTTATAAAGCGATGATAGTTGCTACTCTCATCGGAGTAGTTCCTGTCGTGATAGTGGGAACTATTGCTTATCAAGTGGCTAACAGAGCAATTACTCAGCAGATTACTCAATTAAAAACTAGTCAAGGAGTTGAATTAACTAACAAAATTAATCGTTTTATGAGCGATCGCTATCTTGATATTCAAACTATAGCAACTCTCGAAACTTTTACTAATTCTGAATTAAGAAACACTATTTCTCCTTTAGAAAAACAAAAACTTTTAAATAAACTAATCAATATCTATAAATTATATGACAGCATTGCTGTTTTTGATCTTAAGGGAAATGTAATTGGTCAATCAAAGGGAATTTATCTAAAAAATCATAAAGAGCGCAGCTATTTTCAAGAAGTTCTCAAAACCAATGTTCCTATTATGACTCAACCACTTGTCTCCAAGGTTGATGGAACGTTTAATATTTATACGGCTGCTCCTATTAAAGATAAAGCCACAGGCCAAACCGTTGCTATTGTTAGGGCCCGTCTTCCAGTTAAATTCTTGCAAAAACTTCTACCGAACCGAGATATATCACAAGGGGAATTTTATCTAATTAATAATACAAAAGAGGTGTTTTTCGCTCCGTCAGGAGTTCAGATAACTCAACTTAATACTCTGGGTAAAACTAATTTAAAAACAGAAAAAATTGAACATAAAAGCATTAATGTTGATTCAATTTTCCCTAATTTTGCACAATTATCTCAAAATAAACTAGCTACTACCCTTAAATCATCTAAAAATTTTGTAACTTATGTTCCTTTTGAGTCTTTAGAAAATTTACCAGATTTAGGCTGGAGTGTCATTATTACTCTTGATAATGCCATGGCTTTTGCCTCTCAAAAACAACTATTATCGACATTATTATGGGGAACTTTAATCGCATCAGGGATAGTAGGAGTTCTTGCTATGCTTTTAGCTGATCAAGCAACTCGTCCTTTACGCCATATTACTAAGACGATCAAACAAATTAGCGCAGGAGATCTTGATAGACAAGTTCAGATACAAGGAAAAGATGAATTAGCCGTATTAGGCACTAATATTAATCAAATGACTAGGCAGATTAAAATCCTAGTCGAAGAACAAATTATTGCAGTTGAACAAGCCAATCTTTTGGCACAAATTGGGAGTAGTATTATTCCTGATCAGGAAGCTCTTGAACAAATTGTGCAGGAGGCTTTAGAGGGAATCAGAACTATTCTTAAGGCCAGTCGCATCGTTATTTATCGTTTTAATCCTGATTATTCTGGCTATATTTCTCATGAATCTGTGGGCTTAGATTATCCTAAAGCTTTAGAACATCAAATTGGTGATGCCTGTATTTCTGAAGAATTAATTGAGGCTTATAAACAGGGCCGCGTTGTTCCCACTGATGATGTTACCTGCGCAGGTTTTCATCCTCAACATCTCCAATTAATGGAACAATTACAGATTCGGGCTAATTTAGTGGTTCCTGTTCTCAAACAAGGTAATTTATTTGGATTATTAATTGCTCATTATTGTGATGAACCTCATCAATGGAATGAGCGAGAAATCAATTTTCTTAAACAAGTAGGAGAACAATTAACAATTACCTTAGATCGTTTGAGTTTACAACAACAACGACGGGAAGACGTAAAAATGTCCCACATTCTTAAGGATATTACTGTCAAAATTTCGGCAGCCATTAACACAACTGAGCTATTAGAAATTGCGGTTAATCATATGCGTCGTGCTATCAAAACTGATCGCGTTATTGTCTATCGTTTTGAGCCAAATTGGACTGGTAAAATTATTGCAGAATCTGTTGTTAATGGGTTTCCTGCAGCAATAGGAGCAGAAATTTATGATCCTTGTTTTGCCGAAAAATATGTAGATAAATATCAACAAGGTCGCGTTCAAGCAACTCCTGATATTTATAAAGCAGGGTTAACAGACTGTCATTTAAAACAATTATCCCCCTTTAAAGTTCGGGCGAATTTAGTAGCTCCTATTCTCTGTAAAGGTGAATTATTAGGCTTATTTATTGCCCATCAATGTGATCAACCTCGTCAATGGGATACAGCACAAGTAAGCTTCTTTTCTCAAGTAGCGGCTCAAATCGGATTTGCCCTAGAACGGGCGGATCTCATAGAAAAACAGCAAAAATCGGAAGAAGAACAACGTCAAGGTAAAGAACAATTACAAAAACGAGCTTTAGAACTCTTGATAGAGGTTGATCCCGTCAGTCGTGGGGATCTCACCATTCGGGCTAAAGTGACAGAAGATGAAATTGGCACCATTGCCGACTCTTATAACGCCACCATTGAAAACCTACGAAAAATTGTAACTCAGGTACAAGGAGTTGCGGGTCAATTAACTGTCACCACAAATGCCAATGAAGTAGCGGTACGAGACTTATCTGAAGAATCTTTTCATCAAGCACAAGATATTTCTGGGGCCTTGGAAAGTCTGCAAGCGATGAATATTTCTATCCGTGCAGTTGCGGCTAATGCTGAACTGGCAGAAACAACGGTACAAAAAGCTACGGAAACGGTAGAAGCTGGAGAAGAAGCCATGAACCGCACGGTAGATGGAATTATGGCTATTCGCCAAACGGTGGCAGAAACGGCTAAAAAAGTCAAACGTCTAGGAGAATCTTCTCAGAAAATTTCTAAGGTTGTCAACCTTATTAGTAGTTTTGCCGACCAAACGAACCTTTTAGCCTTAAATGCTTCTATTGAGGCGGCTCACGCAGGAGAAGAAGGCCGAGGCTTTGCTGTGGTTGCTGATGAGGTACGTTCTTTAGCCCGTCAGTCAGCCCAAGCTACTTCAGAAATTGAAACATTAGTGGCAAGTATTCAAGCTGAAACTAATGATGTGGTAGCGGCAATGGAAGCTGGAACTGAACAGGTTGTTACCGGAACTAAATTAGTAGATGAAACTCGTAAAAGTCTTAATCAAATTACCGTAGCGAGTGCGCAAATTACTGAATTAGTCGAAGCGATCGCTAAAGCTGCTGTTGAACAGTCTCAAACCAGTCAAACTGTTACCCAAACTATGATACAAGTGGCGGCAATTTCAGATAAAACGTCTCAAGAAGCGGCCCTGGTTTCTGACTCCTTTAAACAATTATTAATGGTGGCTCAATCTCTCGAAGAAAGTGTTCGCCAGTTTAAAGTTATTTAATTACTCTATCAAGGTGTTTGACATGAATGAAATTAGCAATTTTTTTCAATCTATTCGCATTCCTATGAGGTTTATTGTTCTCATTGTTTTGGCAATTAGCAGTTGGTTTATTGTGGTATCTTGTAGTGCCACAAATGCGGGACAATATGCGGATAATATGGCTCCTGATTTAATTGCTGATTATATCTATCGCATTATCAAATCTGAGCGCACGATTTATGGAAAATATGTTGTTCAAAGACTTAAGGATGAAAATGTTATTCGCGCCTCTGAACATTGGGAACAGGATAAGTCTTTACCTTTGCCGGCCCAAATGTTTAGGATGACAGCAGAATTAGCTTCTGAAAATAGTCCTTTTAATTATGGTTCTATTTCTCCTTGGAGTTTGAATGAGGGTAATACGCCTAATACTGATTTCGAGAAAAAAGCAATGGAAAATGTTTTAAATACTGGTCTACCGTTTAAAGATTATCAAACTAAAGATGGTAAAAAATATTTCTCTGCTGTCTATCCAGATAAAGCTGTTGCTGCCAGTTGTGTTGATTGTCATAATAGTCATCCTATCCATAAACAACGTTACCCTGAAAAGATATTTAAGGTGGGAGATGTGATGGGGGGAATTATAATTAATTTGCCTCTAGACAGTCAATGACAATACAATAAATTGTCAAACAAAATATTGTCTTTTATTAATATTAAGGTTCATTAATTATGCAAACTCCAGTCAATTCCGAACTTAATTCTATTGTTAATGAATCTCTTAAGTCTGATCTTTATGAGTCAAAAATGAGAGATACAAAAAGAAAAGAAGAATATGTTTTATCTCGACCCTTACAAGCATTTTATGATCTGCCAATTGCTAAAAAAACTCAGATTATTAGTGCCTTGATGTTTGTTGCTTTTGGCGGTATGGTAGCAGTAGAATCAAGAGCTTTGGTAAGTAATTTACGCTCTCAACTCCACAACCAAAATTTATCTCAATTAACTGTTACCGAACTCAACTATAACACTGAGTTGAAAAATATTGGACTAACTTTTGCCTCACTTGCAGAAAATCCAACTATTATTAAAGCTACTCTTAACGATGTTAAGGGTCAAGTTTCAAACGGAACAGAAAAACAAGAAGTCCAAATAATTCTTGATAATGAAGTAGAAATTCGTAACTTAGAATATGCTACTTTAGTTGGCAAAGATTTACGTATTATTGCTACAGGAAAAACCGATGAAGACAAACAGTCACAACAAAATATTCCAGGGCAAATCTTTAATCCTAGTAATTTAGTCAGTCAAGCTTTACAAACAAAACAGCAAATTCAAACCACTGAATTAAGGATAGACACAGTTAAAAAACAAAAGCCTAAAAATACTTTAATTAGTTATACAATTACTCCCATTAAAGCACCCGGTACTCAAATAGTCATCGGTGTTTTAGTCTCTGGTAATATTATTAATAAAAATATGGCAATTTTCCAGAAAACAGTTGAAGCTTTTCCAGGAATTGGTTATGCTGGTATTTATGCTCATAATCCTATTAATAAACAATTTTCGGTGGCTACATCTTATGCAAAAACAGAACTACGACAAGCTTTTACTAATTTACCATTAACAAATCAATCTATCTTACAAGAAGCTGTTACAGCGAAAGGAAACCGAATTACAAATCGTATTTCTGTTGGCGATCATACTTATACTGTAGCTGCTAAAGCTATTCCTAATTTAAAAGGAGAACCCATAGCTATTTTACTCTATGGTGATCCTGAATTCGCTCTTAATGAGATTCTTAAAGAAGGGTTAGAATTACAAGTCACTCTATCAGTTGTGGTCTTAAGTTTGCTGGTTTTAATTGCATCAACTATCGCCAATAGTATCACCAAACCAATTAAAAATCTTTTCGACGTTACTAAAGAATTTACTCAAGGTAATTATCATGTCAGGGCTAAGGTAAACAGTAAAGATGAAATCGGCCAGTTAGCTGGTAATTTTAATGCTATGGCTCAAACTATCGAGGCTAATATTAATCAAATAGAAGCTAAAATAGAGATGTTTAGATTCTTAAGTGAATTACCTGTTTTAAACAATTTTGATAATTCATCTATAGACCAATGGTTGAATCAAGTTTTAGCCAAAACAAGACAATTAATAAATAGCGATCGCCTTTTTCTTTATCGTGTTCAAACTGATAGCAATGGTCAAATTTCTCAGGAATCGATAAAAACAAAATCTATTTCTCGTTTAGAGGGAAGCAATTTTAATCATAATTGGATACCTGAAGAAATACTCTCAAATAATGATCATAAAAATGTTTGGATAATTAATAATATTTCCGAAAATTCCCTATCTTCTGAATATAAAAAATGGTTAGAACGAGGAAAAGTTAGGGCAAGTCTAGGAATTCCTATTTTTTATAAAGGTACTCTTTTTGGTGTTTTATTTGCTCATCAATGTCTTAATCAATATGAATGGAATGAAACAAAAATTAACTTTTTAAAACAAATAGTTAATTCCCTAGAAATTATCTTAGAAAGAGTTTATTTATTACAAAAAAACACTTTAGAAACAAAACTTTTTGCTTCCCTCAAAGCCATTAGTGTAAATATGGCTAGAGAATTTAAAGCAGATAATTTATTTAATTTAGTCGTAAAAGAAAGTCGAGAGGCATTGTTAACCGACCGAGTAATTATCTATCGTTTTGATCAAAATTGGAAGGGAACAATCATTGCTGAGTCAGTAGATGAACTTTATCCTAATGCCTTAGGGAAAATGATTGCTGATCCTTGTTTTGCCGAAAAATATGTAGAAAAGTACCGTCAAGGACGAGTTCAAGCTACTAATAATATTTATAATGCCGGATTAACTAATTGTCATTTGCAACAATTAGCCCCTTTGAAAGTTAAAGCTAATTTAGTCGTTCCTATTGTGGTACTTGGGGAACTTTTAGGATTATTAATTGCCCATCATTGTGAATGTCCTCGTGAATGGCAACAACCAGAAATTAATTTTTTAACTCAAGTAGGTTTACAAGTAGGAATTACCCTAGAAAAAGCTAACTTATTCGATGAATATTTTCAGTCTGAAGAACAACAAAAACTAGCCAAAGAACAGTTACAAAAACGAGCTTTAGATTTACTCATAGAAGTAGAACCAATTAGTCGCGGAGATCTCACAATTCGCGCCAAAGTTACTCAGGATGAAATTGGTACTATTGCCGATTCTTATAATTCTACGGTAGAAAATCTTAATCGTATTGTTACCAACGTTAAACAAGCATCTGACGAGTTAACAATAACAACTAAAACTAATGAAAATTCTATCACCACCCTGACCACAGAAGCCATGCGTCAGGTGCAAGAAATTGGCTTAGCAAGCGATCATTTAACCGTGATGCAAGATTCTATCAATTCAGTGGCAAATAACGCTGAAACAACCTTAACCGCTTTCTCAGAGGCTAGTAAAACTCTCGAAGCTGGAGACTTAGCCATAAATCAAACTGTTGATAGTATGATGGCAATAGGGCAAACGGTAGCAGAAACCGCTCAAAAAGTGCAAAATTTAGGGGAATCTTCCCAGAAAATTGCTAAAGTTGTTAACTTAATTAGTCGTTTCGCGGCTCAAACCCATTTACTTGCTTTAAAAGCTTCCATTGAAGCAGCACGAGCAGGAGAAGAAGGACGAGGTTTTGCCGTCATTGCCGATGAAGTCAGAAGCTTAGCTGCAAGTTCAGCCGAAGCGACTGCCGAAATTGAAACTTTGGTTAATAGTATTCAACTCCAAACTAAAGAAGTTTCTCAAACTATGAAAACGGGAACTGAACAAGTTGTGATAGGAACTAAATTAGTCGAACAAACCCGTCATAATCTTAACAAAATTACTGTTACCAGTAGCCAAATTGAGCAACTGGTGAACTCGATTGTTCAAGCAACTATTGAACAATCAGCCACATCTGAATCTATGTATCAGGTGATGGGAGATGTTACCTCAATTGCTCAAAATACCTCTGATACAGCTTCACAATTATCGGATTCTATGCAGAAAATCTTATCTTTAGCTCAACAACTTCAAGGGAGTGTAGATAAATTTAAGGTTCATAAATCATAAATTTATAAATTAACTAACATGATGAATTCTGAAATCCGCGACCAAGCTTATCAGTTTTTTATTGAAGAAGCCCCTGATCTTTTACAAATTATTGAATCGGGTTTATTAACTATACGAGAAGACAGAAGCATAGCTAAAGTTCATGAAATTATGCGGGCTGCTCACTCTATTAAAGGGGGGGCCGCTAGTGTAGGACTTGATACTATTAAAACTTTAGCCCATCGTATTGAAGATATTTTTAAAGCTTTTTATGATGAGACAGTTATTATTGATCAGCAATTAGAAAGTTTATTACTCCAAGCTTATGATTGTCTCAAAAATCCCCTTACACAACAACTCAATACGGGCAGTTTTGATCAAGAATTTGCTTTAGAAACCGCCCTACCTATTTTAGAAACTCTTGAAACACTTTTAGGAGATAGTTTAGCCCAAGGAGATCAGTATATTGCCTCTTCTGCTGACTTAGGTGTAGATATTGTCGCTTCTATTTTTGAAGTTGATATTATGCAAGCTTTAGAACAATTAGCAGGTATTATTGCTAAAGCTGATAATTATGATGTAGTTCAAGAATTACGAACAACTGCCGAAATTTTTCAAGGTTTAGCAGAATTACTCAATTTACCTGGATTTGGGGCCATTACTCAGGCTTTAACTACTGCTCTTGATCATCATCCCCAACAAGCTGTAACCATTGCTCATCTAGCTTTGACGGATTTTCGAGATAGTTGCCATCAAGTCTTAGAAAAAGGTGATCGCACTCAAGGGGGACAACCTTCTGCGGCATTATTAGCTTTAACCCAAACCACCTCAAAAACGCCCCCTATTCCTTCTCCTGTCTTCTCCTTAGATAATTTATTTGAAGAAGAACTTGAATTAACCCCTCTGATATCCGTATCCGAAGAGGAACAAGCAATTATCTCCTTATCTGAACCAATTAGCTCTAATTCTTCTGATTTTGGAGATATCCTACCTTTAGATGATATTTTTGCACAAGTCAACCCCGAACTCGATTTCTTTGAGGCGGCCACCTCACCAGAAGCGTCTGTAGATGAGTCGTTCCTGATTCCTTCTTTAGATGATGTTTTTGGCGATTTTGGCAGCCTAGACATTGTTTCTGAAGCCCCAGTATCCCCAGAAAATCTTGATACCCTTATACAGTCGGTTGAAGGCATATTTGACCAACTTCCCCCTCTCCCCACTCCCATAGAGGAGAATGATGATTTGCCCGTACTTTCGAGTAGGGGCGAAAGGCCTTTCGCCCCTACCAATACTTTTGAATCACCCTCTCAACTCATCACTCCTAGTCAAGAAACCCTTACTCAAATACAGGAAGAAACCGCCAAAGAAAAAACAATTCCCGGAGGAAAACTATCGGTTAGAGTAGACTTTAATCGATTAGAAAAAATGAATAATTTGGTGGGAGAATTAGTAATTAATCGTAATAGTTTATCCTTGCAAAATGAGCAAATTCAAGGTTCAGTAAAAGGACTTCTTAATCGATTTAGTTACTTCCAAAAAATAACGAGTAAATTACGAGAATTTTCAGACGAAATGTTAGTTACACCTGAAACTTACCGCTCCGTTAATAATTCCCGTCAGACTGCCAGACAAAGTTTGTCTGTGGCCACAGATTTTGATTCTCTAGAAATGGATTCTTATGGTAATCTTTATTATCTGTTACAAAACTTATTAGAAGAAATGATCCAGTTAGAAGAATCCGTTGATGATATTGTCTTATTTGCCCGTTCTTCTAATCAAACTCTAGAGCAACAACGGCAAATGCTCACCAATCTTCGAGATGAATTAATGTGGGCTAAAATGCTTCCTTTAGGAGAAGTATTAAATCGATTTCCTAGAGTTTTACGGGATCTTTGTACAACGTATAATAAATCTGTCAAACTTAAATTAATTGGAACCGGAGTTTTAGTGGATAAAGCGGCTCTAGAAAAACTTTATGATCCTTTACTTCATTTACTCCGTAATGCTTTTGATCATGGTATTGAAACCCCTGATATTCGCCAACAACTGGGTAAATCACCAGAAGCAAAAATAGAAATTCGGGCTTATCATCAAGGAAACCAAACTATTATAGAAATTCGAGATGATGGCTCAGGACTAAATTTAGAAAAAATTGCTCAAAAAGCTATTATGGTAGGCTTATTAACCCCTGAAGAAATAGCAGTTGCTTCTAAAGAAACCCTCCAAAATTTGATTTTTCAACCAGGATTTTCTACCGCTTCTCAAGTTAGTGAATTATCCGGTCGAGGAGTAGGATTAGATGTAGTCAGGGAGCAATTACATATACTTAAAGGAAACGTATCAGTTAGTTCTATTACCGGTAAAGGAACTACCTTTACTTTGCGTCTTCCTTTCACCCTAACCATTGCTAAATTATTAGTCTGTTTAATTAACCAAGAAGGAAGTTCTCAAACAACTGCTTTTGCTCTACCTTCTGATAGTATAGAAGAAATTATAATGCCCCAAGCAGAGCAAATTAAAACATCAGGAAATAATAGATTTTTATACTGGAAGCAGCAAATTATTCCTATGTATCCTTTACAAAATATGCTGGATTATCGCTGTCCTGTTTCTGAAAGTTTTGCTAGTAAATCTCTCCATAGTATGGCTAATCCTGATGATTGGGGTTTCCCTTTATTAATTTTACGTCGAGGTGATCAATTATATGCTTTAGAAGTTAGTCGTTTGGTTACAGAACAAGAACTGGTTATTAAACCTTTTGGCTCAGCAATGGCGGCTCCAACTTATACTTATGGTTGTACAATTTTGGGAGATGGAACCTTAATTCCAGTTATTAATGGTAGTCTCCTCATTGAATATTTCCTCGATCCTATCGCACCTAATTCTGATTCTAAAACCATCTTACCAAACATCCCAGAAATTGAATCTTCTGTAACAGTTCCCTCCCAAATTACCCCAACCGTTTTAGTCGTAGATGATTCTGCGGCCTTACGACGAACTCTAGCGTTAACCTTACAAAAATCAGGTTATCGGGTAGTACAAGCTAAGGATGGACGGGAAGCTCTAGAACAGTTAGAACAAAGTTCAGGCATTAAATTAGTCATTTGTGACGTAGAAATGCCCAATATGAACGGATTTGAGTTTCTCGGACAACGACGACGTGATCCCGAATTAATGAAAATTCCTGTCGCTATGTTGACTTCTCGTAGTAGTGACAAACATCGTCAGTTAGCAACTCATTTAGGAGCAAGTGCTTATTTTACTAAGCCTTATATTGAACAACAATTCTTAGCATCTGTTAAAAATATGATGAATTAATCAGACATTTATTTTCAATTTATTATCAATAATAATAGGATTAAACTTATGACTACTACCAGTTCTTATTCAGTTTCTACCTTTTCAGAAAATTATGTTGATAAGTTGCGTAAATTACTCATGTTTCAGATGGGTAAACTCAATTTAGCTTTACCTGTAGAATCGGTAAAAAAAATTATTCATTACACCCCCATGCAAGGCAGTGGAACAACTCCAGTTGGAATTATTCATATTGATAATCAAGAAATTACCTCGATAGATCTTCACAAAAGACTTTTTAAAGTCAGTCGAAAAAATCAATCTGAGTCTCGACAGTTTATGATTATAGCCAAAGATAGTACTGACGAATTGTTTGCCCTTGTCGTCGGAGAAACCCCAAGTTTAGTCAATATTCCTATCTCACAAATTCGAGTATTACCGGATTCTTATCGTCGCGGAGACACTTTAGATGTGGCTAGTCATGTTATTATGATTAAACAAGAAGATCAATCTCTAACTGTTTTTATTTTAGACGTAGATCGCTTAGTTACTCCCATTGGAGTTGGAGACTTTATTTCTTAAGAGGTTTTTATTGTTTTCCAGGTGGAGTACTATCACAGCCAAAATATTTCTCACTACGATATCTTAACCAGACTCTTAAGACTTGAGGAATTTTATTTTTTTGGTCTTTATTTAGAGTATTATAAAGATCTAAAGCCTTTTCTCTTTCCCGACGACAAGCTTTATTATTATGAGCATCCCAATAACTTCTCGCTACTCGGATACGACGACAAACTTCTTTGATTAAAGCTTCTTCTGATGGATAATTTTCAGGGGTTTTCATCGTTAATTTAACGGTTATCTAGACTTTGAATTTTCCTTATTTGTTTATTTTAACTACCTAGAGATTTTTTAGTAAACTAATATAAATTTTTGTATAGACATCTCCAGTGCGATCGCTGATCTCGTAGGGTGCGTTAATGTTAATGTAACGCACCACCCCAACTGTAAATGGTGGGTTACGCTGCGCTAACCCACCCTACTGGATTGTTTCAGCTAAAATAGATCTCGTAGGGTGTGTTAATGTAACGCACCACCCCAACTGTAAACGGTGGGTTACGCTGCGCTAACCCACCCTACTGTTCTGATGCTGTCATTTTTTGATTAACTTCTTGAATTTTAGAGATAAAATAATCTTGTTTATAATTAATAGCTTTAGCTAAAACTAACCCTTGTTGAAATGAGGCTAAAGCTTGTGGATATTGTTCTCGTTTAAAGTAAATTTGCCCGACTTGATCATAAACTTTCATCAACCCATAATAATTATAAGATAATTGTTCAACTTGTAGCAAATTTTGGTAAATTTGTAAAGCATAATCGTCTTGTTCATAGTTTTGATAAAGATTACCCAATTTAGTCAAAGCTTCTCCTGCTGCCCCAAATAGTTGTAATGACCAAGCTAAAGAATAAGCCTCTTGATAATTTTGACTAGCTTGTTCGGGTTGATCCATTGCTTCATAATCTTGTCCAATCGATATTTTTAAAGGAGGAATGAATAGAATTTTTTTACTTTTTAAATAATTTTCTACTAACCTTTGTTTGATATTTGCGGCATTTTCGGGCTGTAAAGATTTATTATAAATTTCTGCTAATTGTTGTAAATAAATCCCCTCTTCATAAGCATTGGGTTTAGCTTGCGCCCGATCTAATAACTCCTCATAAATCGTGGCTGAATTAGGATAATCAAATTTAGCCAGATAGAGTTTCCCTAAACCTTTTAATGCTTCTTCCTCCGTCAAAGGAGCTTCATTTTTACGAGCATTTCTCAAAACTTTTTGATAAATATTAATCGAATTATCTAAACTATGTAATCGTTGATATGCTTCGGCTAAAGCTAATAATAATTCTGGACTTAAAGGATCTTCTTGCTCAGATAAATTTTGTAAAGTAACTAATCTTTTACTAATAAATTGAACATCAATTGTTCTGGTTTTATTCCAAGCAATTTCTCCCACCCTTCCTAATGCTTTAATTTCCTCTAAACGACCTAAAACTCTGCGTAATCTTAATTCTCGATACCAAATTTCAAAGGCAACTTCATCATTTCCTTTATCAGATTCAGCCTGGGCTTGAGCATTTAATTCATCCAAAGCTTGTCTAAGTTTTCGCTGTTCAAAAGGTGTTAAAGGACGAGGAAAAGCAGGAATTAGGATATCATCTAAAGGAAGTTCTAAAGGATTAATTTTAGGATCAGGTAGTTGAGCAAATACTGGCCCAGTATTAACCAAAAAACTCACTTGAGTTAAAGTGATTGCCGTTAAAATTAAACCCCAAAATTTACTATTAATTAAATGAAAATGTATCATAATATATTAATCTATATAAATATAATTCAATAATCAAACCAAAAAGAGGAACTAAGACGTGAGGAGAGTGGTAACAATAATTATCAGTTTAACCTTAATGATGCTATTAAGTGCTTGTGGTAATATTCCCCAAATTCGGGCAGAACAGAGGTTATTCTTGAATTTATCCCTAGAATTTTTAGGAGAGTATCAATTACCAAAACAAACCTTTGAGGGAACAACAGTGGGAGGATTGTCCGCCATCACTTATGATCGACAACGCGATCGCTTTTATACCTTATCCGACGATCACTCCGAAAAAGCACCTGCTCGATTCTATACCTTTAAGCTAAAATTAGCTAAGGAGAATAATCCTAAAATTGAAGGAATTACCCTCGAAAAAGTCACCTTTCTCAAAACGGAAACAGGAGAGACTTATTCTCCCCAAACAATTGATCCTGAAGGAATCGCATTATCCCCTAGAGGAACAGTCTTTATTTCCAGTGAAGGAGTTCCCAAAAAAGACGTTGACCCCTTTATCGGAGAATTTGAACTAACGACGGGACAACTTCAACAAACCTTACCCCTTCCTCAAAGATACTTACTCGGAAAACAACCTGATGGTAGTCCCCGTGGAGTTCAGGACAACTTAGGATTTGAAGCATTAACCCTGAGTGCCACCAGTATCCTAAAAGATGATCCCTTTCGCTTGTTTACTGCCACAGAATCCTCTTTAATACAAGATACTGCAGAAAACCTTCCCGACCAAATTCCTGTACGTTTGCTACATTATGTAATTAGTAACATTGGCGCGCCTGTAGTGGTCAGTGAACATTTATACTTGCTTGATCCACCAGTTAAAGGAACCGTTGCCAATGGGTTAAGCGAATTGATAGCCTTACCACAGGAGGGATATTGGTTAAGTTTAGAACGTACCTTTGGAGTCTTTGGTTATGGGGCCAAACTCTTTCAAGTAGTCAATAGTAATGCCTCTGATACGTCTAGTCAGGTCAGTCTAAAAGGAGATTTAAAGGGAGTTTCTGGCTTAAAAAAACAATTATTACTGGATTTACAGTCATTAAACCTAGAATTAGATAATTTAGAAGGAATGACTCTGGGGCCAAGACTTCCCGATGGACAAGATACTTTGATACTGATCAGCGACGATAATTTTAGTCAAACTCAAGTGACTCAATTGCTTGTGTTTGCCATAAAAAAGCCATAAAGTAAACAACTTGGGAAAATTTTCCCAAGTCTTATCAAAATTTTGCATAAAATCAGGGAATACTAACAGTAAACACCCTAAAAACCTCAAGGTTAATAGGACAAGCAAACCTAAAACCAACCATGCCCCATCGCCGTATCGTCATTGGTGACGTTCATGGTCACTATGATACATTATTAAATTTATTAGACGAGATCGCCCCTAATGAAGAAGACAAAATTTATTTTTTAGGAGATTTAATTGATCGTGGTCCCCAAAGTCAGGAAGTGATTAATTTTGTTAAAGATAATGATTATTCCTGTCTTTTAGGCAATCATGAACAAATGTTACTCAATACCCTGGGTGAAGGAGAAATAGACTCCCATCAGTTACAAGGGTGGCTTTATGGGGGAGGATATCCCACCTTACTCAGTTACGAACATCATATTCCTATAGATCATATTAATTGGCTCAAAAGTTTACCTCTTTATCTCGACTTAGGAGATATTTGGTTAGTTCATGCAGGAGTACATCCCACCCTTCCCTTAGAAGAACAGACAACAGAGCATTTTTGCTGGATTCGGGATGCGTTTCACAGTATTAATGAACCTTATTTTCCTGATAAATTGATTATTACGGGTCATACCATAACATTTACCTTTCCGGGGGTGCTTCCTGGTAAATTAGTCTCAGGGGCAGGATGGCTAGATATTGATACGGGGGCTTATCATCCCCATAGTGGATGGTTAACCGCCTTAGATGTTACTAATGAACAGGTGTATCAAATTCATCGCAAGACTAAGACTAAACGAGTTGTCCCTTTAAGCGAGGCAGTAGTATCGATTGATCCCTCAAGTATTATAAAGAATGACCAAAGAACTCTTTGAGTTAACTCTTTTTTACCTGTATTTGTTCCACAATTAGGGCAAATCTGAGAAGTATAATTTTTATCAACTTTGCACAAATAAGTGTCTGTTTGACTACAAACATATTCTAGGATTGTGAAAAGGAGTTTCAAACCCAATTTTCTAATGATTTAACATGGACTTACTGCTAGGGGTTGTTACCCTTCCTTTTGTCTTCGTATTCGGCGCATCTATTGGTAGCTTTCTCAATGTAGTTATCTACCGTCTACCTGCTGAACTTTCCCTACTTTATCCCCCCTCACGCTGTCCTAAATGTCATCATCGACTGGGAAAAACTGAGAATATGCCCGTTTTGGGGTGGTTGTGGTTAAAAGGCCGTTGTCGTTGGTGTCGGGCCCCTATTTCGGCTCGTTATCCCCTAGTAGAAGCTGCCACAGGATTATTATTTTGTTGGGTATTTTGGCAATTTCAGTTTAGTCTGAATACGTTAGGTTATTGGCTATTTGTGAGTTGGTTGATAGCCTTATCCTTAATCGATTTTGATACGATGACCTTACCCGGAGAACTTACCAAATCTGGGTTAATCTTAGGATTAGGGTTTCAACTAGCTATGGGGTGGCAAACAGCCCAAATGTCTAATGGCCTGATGACAGGGGTTGGGGGGGCTGTCTTGGGACTTTGGTTGTTTGATCTTATTGGTATTATAGGATTAATCATCTTAGGACAAGTAGGCATGGGAGATGGAGATTCTCATTTAGCAGCTATGATTGGAGCGTGGTTAGGTTGGAAATATTTACTGGTGACTACTTTTTTGGCCTGTGGGGTGGGAGCGTTATTTGGAGGAGGAGCTAGGGCATTAGGACTCTTAAACCGCCGAGAACCTTTTCCTTTTGGCCCATTTCTCGCATTAGCCGCTATTTTGAGCGTATTTTGGGGAGAGCAAATCATATCAACTTACTTAAACATTTTCTTTCCGTTGATTTAATCTATTCTTATCTAATGAACAGGTAATAATTGATCGCCAAAGACTAATGACTCCTGATAAAATAAACTCTGTATCCTGGATTACTATTAGAACGACAAGGGCTCGTTGGGAAGCTGAGTTTATGCAGCAAATGTTAGCCTCTTATGATATATCAAGTCGTGTCATTGATATCGGTGTTGGCATTTATTGTGGCCACGGTTCTCAGGCAGCGTTACAAGTTCCTTCACCTGATCAGTGGACGGCTTTGTTATTGTTGAGTTCTCCCGAAGATGATGAACACAATGATTGTTAAAATTATTATTGATCTGGTAAATAATCTATGTCTCTTTTTGATTGGTTCGCTAACCGAGAAAAATCTGAACCCCCCATTCAACAACCTCAAGAAAGGGAATTTGCTGATGGGTTATGGACGAAATGTGAAGCTTGTAGTGCCTTAACTTATACTAAGGATCTAACTGTTAATCAATTAGTCTGTACTGAATGTGGTTATCACTTTCGGGTTGATAGTCAAGAACGCATTGCTCAATTAATTGATGGGGATACATGGAAACCCATTAATGAGCATTTACGACCTACTGATCCCCTAAAATTTTATGATCGTAAAGCCTATAGCGATCGCATTAAAGATACTCAAGAAAAAACTGGACTGATCGATGCAGTACAAACTGGAACAGGGTTAATCGACGGTTTACCTATGGCTTTAGGGGTGATGGATTTCCGCTTTATGGGTGGTAGTATGGGATCAGTGGTAGGGGAAAAACTCTGTCGTCTGATTGAACAAGCTACTGAGGAAAGGTTCCCTGTGGTGATTATCTGTGCTTCTGGAGGGGCGCGGATGCAAGAAGGTATGTTAAGTTTGATGCAGATGGCTAAGATTTCTGGGGCTTTAGAACGGCATCGAGAAGCTAAATTACTCTATATTCCGGTTTTAACTCATCCGACCACTGGAGGGGTGACGGCCAGTTTTGCTATGTTGGGGGATATTATTATTGCCGAACCTAAAGCAACGATTGGATTTGCCGGAAAACGGGTCATTGAGCAAACTTTACGGGAAAAATTACCTGAAGGTTTCCAAACGTCAGAGTATCTGCTAAAACATGGTTTTGTTGATGCTATTGTGCCTCGCACACAACTTAAAAAGACTTTAGCTCAATTAATTCGTATTCATCAACCGTTTTTCTCTGTACTTCCTCCCCTAAATATGGAACCTAAACACCACGAATCAGAGGTTATGTTAAAGCTAGATACTAATCAACAAGCTCTCAATCTTTGATAAAATAAGAAAAGTTAAATAAAGGAAGTCAAAAAAAATGAATTTATTTTTGCAGTTATTAGCAACGGCTGGGCAATTTCCCACCTATTTTGTTCTAGTTTATGTGGTGGGGTTTATCGCGACTGTTACCATTGGTTCTCTTGCTTGGTACAATTCTAAACGTCCGGCCGGATGGGAAGATGCTCAACGTCCCGATTTTGTACCCGATATGGAAACAAAGACTAAAGAATCTGAAGAAAAGAAATCTTAATTTACTTAAGTAGCATAAACTTTTAATTAGACCGAGTAAATTGCCGTGAAATCTTCAGATATTGACCAATTATTAAACAACTTACAACAAGCAGATGAATTTGCCCGACATAGGGCCACATCTCAATTGTGGCAGATTTGGTTTGAGCAAAAAGGAGAATTTGGCTTAGAATTACTCAAACGTTCTCAATTTTTCTTAGAATCTGGCGATACGCAAAAAGCGGAAGAAATGTTGACGGAAACTATTAAGAATTATCCTGATTTTGCCGAAGCTTGGAATCGACGAGCAATGCTTTATTTTACTCAGGAAAAATACCAAAATTCTAAACAAGATTGTGAACGAGTTGTACAACTAATTCCTTATCATTTTGGGGCATGGCATGGCTTAGGATTGTGTTTATTAGCATTAGGTCAATATTCAGAAGCAATTCAAGCGTTTAGACAAGCTTTAGAAATTCAACCTTATGCTTTAGTTAATCAAAAGTTAATCTTAGAATGTACAGCTTTACTGAATTAAAACAGATACAATTTTCTAATAAATAGGTGATGGGGACACGGGGATATTAAATTGATGATTCACATTAGATAATTTTTTAATGCCGTGTCCCTACAAAAAACAATTTATCCTCTAAATTGTTTTTCTATGGCACTTGCTAAAAATTCCCTCGGTACAAAACGAGATATATTAACAATAACTTGATTACTCAAACCGCCAGTCACAAGATTAGAAGTGTTACTTTCTAATGCTTTTAGAGCATCTTGAACCACTGATTTGGCCGAGACTAAATTCCCTTTATCTTTACTAGCTAAAGTTGTAGGAAATTCTGCTTCTTTGAAGAAATTAGATTCCGTTGGCCCAGGACATAAAGCTAAAATACGAACCCCTGTCTTTTGATTTTCTGCCCATAAAGCTTCACTAAAACTCAACACAAAAGCCTTAGTAGCGGCATAAGTTGATAAATAAGGTAAAGGCTGAAATCCAGCAATAGAAGCTACATTAATAATAGCCCCACTTTGGCGTTGCTGCATCGTGCCTAAAAATAAATGAGTTAACTCGACTAAAGCGACCACATTGAGTTGAATCATCTCTACCTGTCGAGACAATTTTCGCTCTGCAAATGGCCCATAATCCCCAAATCCGGCATTATTTACCAATAAATCAATCTCTAACCCCTTCTCTATAACTGTCCCATAAACTCTTTGACATCCTTGAGATTCGGTTAAATCTTGGACTATGACCTCAACTTGAATAGAAAATTTTTCTTGTAGCTGCTCGGCAAGTTGATATAGTTTATCTTGAGAACGGGCAACTAAAACTAAATTAGTCTGACGAGTTGCCAATTCTTGAGCAAACACAGTTCCAATACCAGACGACGCACCAGTAATTAACGCTGTTTTCGTTCTCATAGGACTGAATTTTTTAGGAGTTATTACAAATTGTAACGCATACTAAAACTAGAACCTTTAAAATTGTCCATTAGTGGCAAGTGCAACTAATGAGTCAATTTTCCGTCAACTATGAACTAATGGTGGCCCCGTTGCGTTTCCCATGCCGATGAAAGTTCTTAAACCCCTACTTGACTGGTGGCGATCGCCTGTGAAGGAGTTTTCCTTGACCCTAATGGATCGCTATATTACCGCTCAACTGATCCCTCCATTTTTGTTTTGCGTGGGGTTGGTTTCGTCTTTGGGGGTAGCAATTGGCTATTTATCAGATTTAGCCAATAAAATAGTAGATTCTAATCTACCGTTAATACCTGCTCTTGAAATCTTGCTCTTAAAAGTACCAGAATTCACGGCCTACGCTTTGCCTATTTCGATCATGTTAACCACCCTATTAACCTATGGACGTTTGAGTGGGGATAGTGAATTAATTGCTTTACGAGGGTGTGGTTTAAGCCTTTATCGTATTATTGCGCCTGCTTTGGTACTCAGTTTATTGGTAACAGGAATTACTTTTATTTTCAATGAATTAGTAGTTCCTACAGCTAATTATCGAGCTACTAGTATCCTGGTAGAATATCTCAAAGAAGAACATCCTTTTTGGCAAAATAAAGATATTTTTTACCCTGATTATGAAGATATAAGCTTACCTAATGGACAAATAGAAAGACGTTTAAAACATCTATGGTATGCTGAGCAATTTGATGGTAAACAGATGAAAACCTTGACTTTGTTGGTCTGGTTAGGAGAAAAACTTAATAAAATTGTGGTGTCTGACTCAGCCGCTTGGAATGATCAAGAAGATACCTGGGACTTTTTTAATGGAACAGTTTATCAAATTGCTCCTGATGCTTCTTATAGAGAAACTTTTCCCTTTAAACATCGTCAATTACCTTTAGATAAAGCTCCTTTTGAATTTGCTCTACAAGGACGAAATCCTTATGAAATGAATATTGTCCAAGCTCGACAATATATGAAATTATTAAAATTGGTAGGCGATGATAAAAAATTGCTTACATTTGAAGTTAGAGTTCAACAAAAAATAGCCTTTCCTTTTATTTGTTTAGTCTTTGGTTTAGTAGGTTCTGCTTTAGGGGTTCGTCCTCAACATATCAGTCGCGCAACTGGTTTTGGTATTAGTGTAGCGATTATTTTTTCTTATTATCTTTTAGGTTTCTTAATTGGTAGCTTAGGACTAATTGGTATACTTTCTCCTTTTATGGCAGCTTGGTTGCCTAATTTTATCGGTTTTGCTATGGGAATGTGGTTATTGCATCGTTTTTCTCAATCTTAGTGCTTTAGCGATCGCCAATAGAATAATACCCCACAATTGGTATTGATAGCAATCGCGTAGTTAGGCAACAATCAGTTAGGGAACAGTTGGTTAGGGAACAATAAGCCCGCGATCGCCCTTGCCCCGAACACCTCAGAAATAAGCAACAATCGGCTCTCCCGTACCTGTGGTGATAAGTAAAGCTTATAATTTGTAGGGTGGGTTAGACGCGGCTATGATTTTGATGAAAAACCCATAACTTTTAAGGCGCGTCGTAACCCACCATATAAAGTATTGTAGCTGATTATACATTTTATACCAAGATGTCGAGAGAGCCTATGAAATCAGGGGCTAATAGAGATGAATATTGAATCAACCAAAGCATCCGTAGAGTCAATTCATGAATTGACCCTACAAAAATAGTCAATTTAAAACTGACGTAGAAAGCGCAGATCACTATTATAAAGACGGCGAATATCATCAATTTGATGTAACACCATAGCAAACCTTTCGACCCCTAAACCAGCCGCAAACCCAGTATAAATTTCTGGATCATAACCAACAGCTTTAAGGACATTGGGATCAACCATGCCACATCCCATTACTTCTAACCATTTTCCTTTCCATTGTACGTCTACTTCTGCCGAAGGTTCAGTAAAAGGAAAATAACTAGCCCGAAATTTAATAGGTAAATCAGCCCCAAACATTTGTCGTAAAAATTCTTTAATTGTTCCTTTAAGATCAGTAAAAGTTAGCCCTTTATCTACTGCCAAAATTTCCACCTGATGAAAGACGGCTGAATGGGTAGCATCTACTGTATCTCGGCGATAAACTCGTCCTGGGGCTACAATACGAATAGGAGGTTCATGATTCTCCATGTAACGAATTTGTACAGGAGAGGTATGAGTTCGCATTAGTCGGCCATCTGCCAAAAAGAACGTATCCTGCATATCTCGTGCGGGATGATCTGTCGGAATATTTAAAGCCTCAAAATTATAATAATCTGTCTCTACATGAGGCCCCGTCGCCACCGTATATCCTAACCCGACAAAGATGTCTAACACTCGATCAACAGTGCTATTAAGAGGATGAAGACGACCTAAAGGACGATTCACTCCAGGCATAGTAACATCTAGACTTTCGGCTTGGAGTTGGGCTTGTAGTTGGGCTTTTTGTAAGGTTTCCCGTTGTTGATCAAGATGGGTTTGTAAGGCTTCTTTCACCTCATTGGCCAAAGAACCAATACGGGGTCTATCTTCCGGGCTTAATTTGCCCATTGCCCCTAAAATTCGGGAGAGTTGCCCTTTTTTGCCTAGATAGTTGATGCGAAGTTGTTCCACTTCTTCTAGAGTGGTAATAGCCGCGATCGCAACTTGGGCTTCTTGTTGTAAGGTTTGCAGTTCACTTTCTAGGGTATGGGAAATAGTAGCCATAAGTCTGGAATTAGGATAAAAGGGTTGAGCAAAATAAGTTTGAGGTTCTTTTCTTATTGTAATCTTGATATCATTTTGCGTCTATCTAGGCTAAAATCTCAAATAATCGTCTTACTTTTGTTAAATTTTTAAGCTCTCCCGACATCTTGGTATAAAGTTAGCTTGCCCTGCGAGAAGCCCCGCACCGTATCGCTTCTGTCTGTGTCGGGAGGATGTCACTGGTATTAAGTAAGATTATCATCAGGCAACCAATCGTCAATTACCTGTTCAATAACATAAGGACACAACTCAGGAAAAATGCCGATTTCCAAACGAGTTTGTCGGACTGCCTCTCGACGCGCTCTGATATATTCCTTTTCCAGAATTTGTTGGGGATAACTCTGCAAACTAGGACTATCCTCAAGCTTACGGCGAATTTGGGAACGTCCATCATTAATAGAGTCTAGCCAACTATCAGAACGACGTTGAGGCTGATATTGCCATTTAAGCAGATGTACCATGATTCGTTCCATTTGAGAGGCGATCGCGCTTCGTTCACTTTTCCCCAAATCTTCAACTTCCTCGATGAGATGTGTCCAATCGATGGCATCCCAACGACGTTCTCGTAATAGTTGAGCCGTATCTTTTGCCCAGATCGTTAAATCCTTATCATAATTAGTCATCATCAATTGTAACGATTTTGTTAGTTTTATTTTATGGATATTTTAGACTAAGTGTGATAATTTCATTAATCAGTTTCCTGCCAACCTTCAATCATTGCCATGAGAATATTGATCAGAGATAAGTAGGTATACTCTTATCTAAGTTATAAACATACCAAAAGTTAGTTTGAGTATTAAAACTGAACTTTAGCTGTTGATTGCCAATAGCTTGATCTGACATAGGAGTTATAAAATTTCCGCCACTGATCATGATATGTTCTTGGTTAGGTTTAAGCGTCCAACTTTTTCCATCATTTTCCAAAAACAGTTTCAGTGTATACATAAAAATTCAGCCCTTATTTCACTAAATTTTGTGAATGAATAATGACAATAGCAAAAGGAATAAACTATAATAGTATTAAAGTCGTTAGCTCTGAATAGCTAGGTTATGAAATGCCTTCTCGAATCCGAAGCAATCTTACAAGAACGCTACCTGATTACAGAAATTCTGGAAATAACAGAACGCTATAGAATTTATCTTGCCGAAGACCAGCAAGGGGGAAAAGAGAACTGCCTCTTGCGAGAGTTCGTAGCAGGGAACGTCAATGAAGTGGTTAGGGTACGGGAAAAATTCTTCCCCATTCTACACCAGCTTAAAACTCTTAGTCACCCTCAGCTAGAGAAATTTAAAGATTTCTTTACACAAGGAGAAAATTTATACCTCTTCCTATAGGGATAATTCTGGGAATTATGGGTATTTTGTCCGTTTTGACAGTCGGAGGCGTAATTTCTGCACAGTTATGGCAACAACAAGAGCGGCAGAAAGAAGAAAGTCGCTTTCTTGCTGAGCAACAGAAGCAACTCCAAAAGATACAGGAAGAAAATGCCAGACTAGCCAAAGAATTAACCAAAAAACAAGAACAAAATCAGTTTAATATTCCTATTCCACCTCAACCCCCATCCCCCCCAAACCCTCCATCAAGTAGCACTAATGCAACGATTGTAGGAAAACCAGGAGTTAAAAATATTCGCCGAGGTCCCGGACTCGAACATGGTGTTAGACATATTGCCTATCGAGTCTGGCTATTCTATCGTTCAAATCCTCCTGTACCTGCCACCGGAACGACATATACTCCTTTTCCGTCTCCACCTCAGACTATAGCATCATCCCCCATTGTTTCTAATCCTCCTTTGACTTCTCCAAATTCTTCTCTTCAAACTGCGAGGACTCCCCCTAAACTACTTTCGGTTCACGCTTCCCCAATTCCGAAACCTCCTCAATTGACTCAGACTGATGGGACTCCTATTCATTTTCTCTATGCAGAAAATTCCCAAAATTTAGTAGAAATAGGGACTTATTATGATCGAAAAGAATCCCTTAATCAAGAAGCAGCAGAGGCATTTAAACAGATAAAATTAGCGGCTCAAAAAGAGGGCGTTGCAATTATTCCCATTTCAGGATTTCGCTCAGTTGCTGACCAAAAGAAACTGTTTGAGCGACAAATTCAACGTCGGGGCAGTAAGCAAGCAGCCAGTCGTTTAAGTGCGCCTCCCGGCTTTAGTGAACACCATACAGGCTACACTCTAGATGTTGCCGATGGCAAAAGCCCTGATACTGTCCTAAAATTTGCTTTTGACTCGACTGCAGCCTATCACTGGCTAAAAGATCATGCTATTGAGTACGGGTTTGAACTTTCTTTCCCTAAAAATAATCCTCAAGGTGTGAGTTATGAACCTTGGCATTGGCGTTTTGTTGGTTCACCTACAGCAAAAGAAATTTTTCGAGAAGCAAGGACAATGGTAAATCATTAAAGTATTGACTTCATTTTACTTTAAGTAAAAATAAATTAACCTTGGCATCTTTTGTTGTTTAAATGCGTCTGGTGAACTACCCCAACTAATTGCAAGCAATATAGTTGGGGCTTCTAACTTCATCCTTTTTTTGTTAACCGAGCAGTATTGAGCGGTGCAGCCGCACTCGCGGAGCGAGACCGCAAAATCTTTTGGAATTTATAGGTGGGGACTTCTCCCGACATTTCTGTTAAAATCAACACCATCAGTTACATTATTGGGTGAGTGTGTTGGGAGTGAACCAGAATGTTAAGTCAAGAATCTACCTCAAACCGTATTACTCGAAGTCGTTACGATTATCATCTTTCTGAAGTTATTCGTCAACGTGCTTGGGTAGAGATTGATTTAGGGGCTTTAACCCACAATATTAAGCAAATTAAAGGGTTATTATCTCCTAAAACGGGTTTAATGGCTGTGGTAAAAGCGGACGCTTATGGCCATGGTGCTATTAAAGTAGCACAAACTGCTCTCAAAGCGGGGGCCAGTTGGTTGGCGATCGCTACTTTAGGAGAAGGAATTGAATTACGAGAGGCCGGAATTACAGCCCCCATCTTAATTTTAGGGGCTATTAATACACCTCAAGAAATTGAAGCTATTGTCCATTGGCAGTTACAACCCACTTTATGTAATCCTCAACAAGCGTTAATTTTCTCGGAAACCCTTTCGGAATTAGGGGAAAATTTATCAGTTCATCTGAAATTAGATACGGGAATGTCTCGGTTAGGAACTCCTTGGGAACAAGCGACAGAATTTGTTAAATTAGTTCAACAATTACCCCATCTTAATATTGCTAGTATTTATTCTCATTTTGCCACTGCTGATGATCCTGATCCCACTATTATGAGATTACAACATCAGCGTTTTGAAACCGCGATCGCTAACTTAAAAACTCAAGGAATTCAACCTCCTTATCTCCATTTAGCTAATTCAGCAGCAACTTTAACTGATCCTAGTTTACATTATGATTTAGTTCGAGTAGGATTAGCTATTTATGGACTCTATCCTTCTCCTCATTTACGTTCTGAAGTTTCTTTAAAATCAGTCTTACAAGTCAAAACAAAAATTACTCAAATTAAAACTATTCCTCCGGGAACAGGTGTTAGTTATGGACATAAATTTATTAGCGATAATTTGATGAAAATTGCTGTAGTTGGTATCGGTTATGCGGATGGAGTACCCCGTAATTTATCTAACCGAATGGAAGTATTAATTAGGGGGCAACGGGTTCGTCAAATTGGGGCCATTACAATGGATCAATTGATGTTAGATGTGACTAATATTCGTCATTTACAAGTGGGAGAAGTTGTTACTATTATTGGTAAAGATGGAACGGAAGAAATTACGGCTGATGACTGGGCTAATAATTTAGGAACCATTTCTTGGGAAATTCTTTGTGGATTTAAACATCGACTTCCTAGAGTAAGTGTTCATTCTTTTAAGCCTAATTATAACAGTTCTCATTTAGATCCAATATTAACAATTGATAATTAATACTTATAGACTTTAACTCTAAAGAGTTAAGCTATACAAACAAAGATTGCCTACGCAACCGAATAATTGCTGTCGGCGAAGGCGGACTTCGTTTTTATAGAATAAGGCTTTAGCCTTTCATTAATTATTAGTTTAACAGAGTAAGTCAAGTAGAAGCGAAATTATTTTTTTATGTCAGTATAAAGATTAACAATGGGTAATCCTTTTTTGGGCAAACTACTCATAAAAAGATATCTTATGTCATCGATTTTATTAGATAATAAGATGATAATAATTGCTAAAATGGTTGAGACTATTCCCCATTTAATTGAAATAGGTATCAAAATAACAATAAGGGTTATTACCACTAAAATCATAGTTAAGATTTGACCATATTTTTGTAATTTATCTAGAAAGATAACTGCACTCCGACAACTCGGACAATATTGAGTGTGTCGATACCATCTATCATATAATTGTTCATCGGTCAATTCTTGATACTTGTTATTATTATGATTTTCAGAAAAAGGGCCATTATTAGCAAATTCATCTAGCCATTTTCTAAAGGTAATAATCCCAAGATCAGCCGGAGAAGGCAAAAAATAAGCTTTATTCCAAGATTGATCTAAAGTTGACTGAATAACTTCTTGAGAGTGCATGATCGATAAATTTTGATCGCTTAATTTATAGTTAAATAAATGACTAAAACCTGTCCGTAAATTTTTGGGTAAACTGTTTAATAAAATATTATTTGAACTAAAATTCTGATTAGAAATTACTTTACCAATATAGCGACAATATCCAGGTTTTGTGGGAATAAAGTATAATTGAAATAAAAATTTTGCCCCATTAGTATACTCATATATAGTCGTATTACAACAAGGAGGCGTAAATTGCCGCATTGCATCCATATCTTGATTAACGCTATTATAACCTGTATGCTTTAGGGTAAATCCAGTTTCTGCGGATATTTCTCCAACTGTTTCAAAACGACTGATGGGGACTGTTTTCTCAGGAGAAAAACCAGCAATTCCTTCATGTAAAAATTGAGCATGAGACGGATCAAAACTACTTTCTAATGAGACAGTATAACCTACAGGAACTTCCGACATATACCAGTCTGTTGAATTACTATCTAGTCCACATTCAGGAATGGTTGCAGGTTGTTTATTATTAGAGTCTTCAAACGGAGTGATACTATTATCTGGCCACACCCAAAGAAGTCCCTGATTAATTTGAGTGGGATAAATTTTTACCTGAGATCTTAAACTATTACAAGCAGTTTCTAAAGCCTCATTTCCGACTAACATAGGAATAGTTGTACATTGTCCCTCCCCGTTAAAACACCATCCATGATGTCTACACATTAGGGTTCCATCTTCTTTAATAGTTCCCTTAGATAATTGTGCTAATTTATGAGGACATTGATCATCCATAACACTCCATTTATCATTTTTATCTCGCCAAATTACTAACTTTTTATCCAGAATAGTTATGGAAGTAGGAACGGAAGGATCAATATAACTTAAAGGAAAAATAGGATACCAATTTTTTGTCCAAGAAAACTCAGTCATAATCTCAATAATCTCATTAATAATTGAACTATATCTCCCCTAATTATAGGGGAGTTTATCTCATGTTAATCTATTCTCCTGTTACGGATAATTCATTAACCCAAACTCTCGGACAAACACCTCTAGGAGTAACTTCTGCTTCAGTTTCGACACAAATAATTGATTTTAATAACTCTAAATAATCTCCTGCAACCGTTGCCGCATCAATACTAATTAATTCTCCCTTATTAACTAACCAACCATCAAAGGGAAGGGAAAATGAGCCTTGTAACGCATTAACCCCTGCATGAAGTGCCTGTAAACGATCAATTAAGATAACATTTTCAGATTCATCTAAACTATATTGAGGCGCATTTTCTTCAGATGTAAAAACATGATAAAAATGAGAACCTACAGTTACCTTAGACCCAATATTTGCGTGTCCAGTAGGCTTAGAATTCATCCGTTTAGCGGTTCCTGTACTGTGTAATAACCCTGTAAGAATCCCATTTTTAATAATATCTACCGGACGAGTTGGGGTTCCTTCTCCATCAAAAGTTTCTGCTCCGATATTATCAGGATGGAGAGCATTATCGCAAAGACAAAGTAAAGGAGAAGCAATTTCTGTTCCCAAAGACTCAGGAGTTGAAAGACTTTGTTTATCTAAAATATTTTGAGCATTAAATAGATTAGAAAACGCGCTAATGAGACTTAAAAATGCAGTTGGTGAGAAAACAACTCTATATTTTCCAGAAGGAATAGACTGATAATTAATATGACTAATTGTCTTTTCTGTCACTTCTTTTAAACAGCCATCAATATCCAAATCTGATAAACCATGACTAATTTTCATCGCACTTGCACCACGAGGTTTTTTGCCTTCTTGTTCAGTGCGACTATACAAATAAATAGAAGCATAGGAACGAGTTTCTTGTCGTAAAGCTCCATCACTATTAAGATAAAAACGGGCAATATCTTCTTGAGATAACCCATTATAAGGAACTCCCATAATAGCGGGATGAGCTTCTAATAATGTTTTTTCAGCCTTAATTAAAGTCTCCATTAAAACAGGAACTGGGGCCGGTTCAACTACTTCATCAGAGACATTAGGAAGGGGTTCTTTCGCTTCAGGACTAAACTCAGGAGGGTTATCTTTATTACCCAATAAACTAGCTTCCTGGGCTGTTTTTAAAGCTAATTGAAGACCTTGAATATCTAAATCAGTTGTAGTTGTTACTCCTACCATTTCTTGCTCATTCCATACTCGAACAATTACACTAGAACGATTAGAAGCTTGAACTTGTTTTGGTTCACCGTTATCAACTTCAACGCTAGTTTCATCAACAGATGATCCATAAATATCATATTTAGTAATGCCAAGTTCACGGGCAATAGATTGAGCAGAATTAGAAATTTCTTGGGTGTTAAGCATATTTTTAAAGTTAATCTTTTCCCTATTATAGCAGAATAAAGATTAAGCTCAGGCTTTGATTCAGCATGATTTGTAGGGTCAATTCATAAATTGACCCTACAATAACCATCAATTTTTAGTCAATAGAGATGGTTTGGGGGCCACTGCCGTTATCATGAGTACTATCCGTATAAGTAAATGTGGTAACTCCCTGTTTCTCTAACCAACTTTTTAAGGGGTCTTCTGAAAGTTTGAGTCTGAGTGCACCAGAAACAATACCTCCCATAAAAGCTAGAGGTTGTTGCAGTAATTCTTGAACAATTGGCTGAAATTCGTCTAGAAACATGAAAAAAACTCCTAATTACACTAAAAATTTAAGGGAATAAGTCGGGTAATATCTTTCTCTAAATTATCCCCTCTTTAAATGTTAAGTTAATTAAAGTTGATCAGTTAAATTTACGTAACAATTAGGCTATGTCTGTAACTAAGGATTCATCAAAACCCATTAAACCCAGATTCCTGACGATAATTATTTTATTAGGGGTTGTCTTGCTTTGGTTGGGAGTTAGGGTTATTTTTCCTGATAGTCCTACCCTTTTTGTGGGGACACCCCCCAATAATTTGGGCATAATTGAGGGAAAATTGGCAGTTTGTCCCACTACTCCTAATTGTGTTAGTTCTCAAAGTCAAGAGGCAGAACATTCTATTGCACCTTTCTCTTATCAGGGTAGCACTTCTGATGCGATCGCAACTCTTAAAAAGATTATTAATCAGCAAGAAAGAAGTAAAATTATCGCTGAAACTGATCAGTATCTTTACGCTCAATTTACCAGTAAATGGATGGGTTTTGTAGACGATGTTGAGTTTTTTTTAAATCCTGAAAAATCTATTATTGATGTACGTTCAGCTTCCCGTTTAGGTGAGTCTGATTTAGGGGTAAATCGTCAAAGAATTGAAGAAATTCGTCAAGCTTTTGTAGATTATTACTTAAATTAGATGTCAATGTAGAACAGGCAAGATGCCTGTTCTACAATTAATAAAAGGCTAAAGCCTTATCCTATAAAAACTAAGTCCACCTTCGTGGACTGCCATTATAGGTTGCGTAGGCAACCTTTGTTTGTATAGCTTAACTATGAACGAGTTAAGATCTATTATTTGTAATAATTTAGCATAAATTGTCCGGTAAAACCGACAAGGTACCTGTTCCACAATTATTAAATAAAAATTATTAATTACCTATTTTTTATGCAGTTTATTATTGACACCATTCAACAAAGTCCTGAGCAAGCGATTACTTTTGCTGAATTCATGAATTTAGCTCTCTATCATCCTGAACATGGCTATTATTCCTCTGGAAAAGTTGAAATAGGTTCTCAGGGTGACTTTTTCACTGCTTCATCTTTAGGGTCAGATTTTGCTGAATTATTAGCAGAACAATTTAGAGAAATGTGGGAAGTTATGGGATATCCTATTACGTTTACTTTAGTAGAAATAGGGGCAGGATCAGGTTATTTCGCCGCAGATATTCTTAGCTATTTACAAGAAAAATATCATGATTTTTATTCTAAAATTAACTATATTATAGTTGAAAAATCACCTGAATCAATTAAAAAACAGAGAAATTTATTAACAGAATTTTCTAATATTATTTGGCAAGATTGGTTAGATATTAATTATAATTCAATTACTGGTTGTATTTTTAGTAATGAGTTAATTGATGCTTTACCAGTTCATAAAATTATTATTAAAGAGCAACAACTTAAAGAAATTTATGTCACTGTATCTGAAGGAAAACTTCAAGAAGTGGTCAAAGATATTTCAACTCCAAGATTACTAGATTATTTTCAATTAATTAATATTAATCTGCCTTCTGATGATTATCCAGAAAATTATTATAGTGAAGTTAACTTAAATGCGTTAGATTGGTTAACTACAGTCACTAATAAATTAAATCGGGGTTATATATTAACCATTGATTATGGTTATACTGCCCAGAAATATTATCATTCTCAACGATATCAAGGAACTTTAAAATGTTATTATCAACATCGTCATCATGATAACCTTTATGTTAATATTGGAGAGCAAGATATAACTGCTCATGTTGATTTTACAGCCCTAGAAAACCAAGGTAAACTATTAGGATTAGAAACAGTTGGATTAACACAACAAGGTTTATTTTTAATGGGATTAGGATTAGGCGATCGCTTATCAGAATTATCCAATGGCCAATATAGTTTAACAGAAATTTTTCAACGTCGAGATGCTCTACATCAATTAATTGATCCAATGGGTTTAGGAAAGTTTTATGTTTTGATTCAAAGTAAAAGATTAACTGAACAACAAAAACTAAAATCTCTCAAAGGATTAAAAACATAATTTTAATAAAAATTGGTTCTACCGGACTTACTATGCTAAACTAACAATTTATAAAAGGCTAAAGCCTTATCCTATAAAAACGAAGTCCACCTTCGTGGACTGCCATTATAGGTTGCGTAGGCAACCTTTGTTTGTATAGCTTAACTATGAACGAGTTAAGGTCTATTATTTGTAATAATTTAGCATAACTTGTCCGGTAGAACCTAAAAATTTATAGGGGAGGGTTTTTGTAGGGGCGGGTTTTTTAGAGGATTTATGATGCTCACAAAAAAGTTGAATAAACCCGCCCCTCTTTGATGATGCTCACAAAAAAGTTGAATAAACCCGCCCTTTTTCCCTGATGCTAGTGTCCACAAGTAAAAATGTTTATTCCTCAGATTCTTCATATTCTTCATCTCTGAGTTTTTGTCGCTGTTGAACCGATGATTGAAAGGCACCAATCACAAATCCTACAGTTGCTCCTCCAATAATAAGAATAGGTTGACGTTGCTCCCGTTGAGCAATTTTAGCCACAGCCAAACCCATCATAGCACCGATTAGTGCTGTCATAATTCCTGAAAAAATAATCACTCGAAAGTTCATCTTTTTAAACTTGACAAATTGTTTAATAAATGTATTTGATTCCTATTTCTATTATCTCTTAATCCTATCAATTTGCTTAAGATTATAACAATTTGTTTCATTTTACATAAACAGAAAAGAATAGACTAACAATAAGATTGTGCCAATAAATAATAGATGATTCATCCAATCATTAAATGTCCATTTTTTAAACATTATCGTTATTTTCTCCGAAGTTAATAGTCGATAGCTCGTTCTGGATTAAAAATATGTTCTAGAACATCTTGTGTAATGATTTTGATTTGAGATTTTACTGTTGATTTTAGAGTTTGCAGTTTCATATTTAAATTTTAAATTAAAGAAGTGGAACTCAGGTTAAAATAGTTGTAAAAAGTTTCTATTGACAGAAATAATTATACCATGAAAAACTTTTCAAACAAGTCTAATCATTTTGAGAAGAAGCTTTAAAAATGGGGGTTACTTCTTCTTCTTTTTCAACAGGAGTGACAAATGTTTTTTTAGATTTTCTGCGACTCTTTCCAGGAGGTTTAGGCGGTTTTTTACCTCCTTCAAGGATATATTTTTCAAAGTTTTTAATCACAATATAAAGAATAGGAACTAAAACTAAACTTAACACCGTTGCTAATGCTAACCCGCCAAAAATTGCAGTTCCTAAAGACCAACGACTAACCGCTCCCACACTAGACGCACTTAATAGGGGAGCAAACCCAACTAAGGACGAAACTGCTGTCATTAAAATAGGTCGTAAACGTTCTTCAGCAGCACTAATAGCCGCTTGAGCAATAGTCATTCCTAAAGCACGAGCTTGGTTAGCAAATTCAACGATAAGAATCGCATTTTTCGCCGCTAAACCAATTAACATAACCAAGGCGACCTGAGCATACATATCATTGTTTAAAATGGGCCAGATGCCGTTTCCTGGGTTAAACGGAGCAGTTTGTACAAAAGCAACCCGTAACCAAATGGCCCCTAATGCGCCCAAAATAGCCAAAGGAACCGTTAATAAAATGATTGTGGGGTCAACATAGCTTTCATACTGGGCAGCTAGAACCAAAAATACCATGACAAATGCTAGACCAAAAACAATAGGGGCCGCACCACCAGAGGTTTTTTCCTCTGCTGCCGTATTAGTCCATTCATAGCCAAATCCTGGTTGTAATACCTCATTAGCGACTTCTTCCATCACTTTGATCACCTGTCCTGAACTATAACCAGGGGCAGGAGAAGCAATTAATTTAATGGCAGGATAGGTCTTAAAACGGGTTAAAATTGGGGGATAGGTAGTTCTTTCGGGAGTGACTAAATTACTTAATTGAACCATAGTCCCATCACGCGATCGCACATACAAACGACCAATATCTTCAGGGTTGTCTCGATCTTCTGCTTCCGCTTGAGCATAAACCCGATATAGACGACCTTCAAAGACAAATTGATTGACAAAATTTGAACCAATATAGGTTTGTAAGGTTCTTAAAATATCTTGAATGTCAACATTTTGGGCCTTGGCTTTTTCCCGATCAATAGACATGGTGATCAAGGGACTATTAAAGGTAAATGTGGTAAAAGTTCGCCCAATTTCAGGTCGTTTATTAGCGGCGGCTATTACCCTTTGAGTATTATCAATTAAAGCATTCATGCCTTTTAATTGACGATCTTGGATAAAGATTTCTGAACCTTCAAAACTACTTAAACCATCTACTGGAGGCGCATTAGCAGCAAAAACTCTGGCTCCAGAAATTTGTTGAGCAAAGGATCGATTAAGATTTTGGATAATACCAAAGGCTGATTTTTGTGGGCCGGGGCGTTCTTCCCAAGGTCGTAACTTAATAAAAGTCAGAGATTTATTCGCATTTCTTCCTTCAAAAGAAAATCCCGTCAAGTTAATCACATGATCTAAAACTTGATCAGCATTTTCCATGTTTTGAACAATTTTAGTTGTTTGTTGATCAATGGCATAAGTATAGTTAAGAGAAACCCCTGGAGGAGCTTCCGTAAGAGCAAAAAAATAGCCTTGATCTTCAGCCGGAATAAACCCTGATGGCATTGTCGTATATATCCACCAAGTAGCAATTAATCCCCCAATAAATATCGCCATAACGATAATTTTAATGTGGGTAAGAAAGGTGACAAAACGACGATAACCTCCTCGAATAAATTCAAAACATCGGTTAAACCAACGAAAAAAGATCCCTAATGGCCCATGTTGTTCTTCAACAAATAGAGTATTATCTAAGCCAACAATTACTTTTAAACCAGGGGGAAAACTGGGTTCTAATTGTGCCATTTTATCTTTAGCAGCTTGCGCCGTTTCTAAAGCATTGCTTCCAGGTAATTGATAGATTAAAAAAGCCACACCCGGCTGACCATCTACATCTACTAAGGTATCATAGTTTTCCATGCCTAATTCGGCTCGTCCCACATCACCAATGCGGATCAGAGTACCATCTTCTCCGACTTTTACCACCATATTTTCTGCTTCTTCGACGTTAGTAAATCGTCCAGCAACCCGTAAGGGAAATTCAAATTGCTGTTCAGGAGGCGCGGGTTGTTGTCCAATTCTTCCGATTCCCACCTCAAAATTCTGTTCATTAATGATAGCAACTACATCTAAAGCGGTGAGTCCTCTAGCCGCTAATTTATCAGGTTCAAGCCAAATTCTCATAGCATAATTTGCCCCCCCAAACAGTCCGACAGAACCTACTCCTGGCAAACCTTTCATCTCATTGGAGATGTAGCGATCAACGTAATTATAAATAAAAGTTTTGTCATAAATGGGTTTACCATTGGGGCCATTTTCCGCATAAAACCCATAAACAAGGGTTAAACTGGGGGACTGCGTATTGGTTCTGATTCCAGCTTGGTTTACTACCGAAGGTAAAGTCGATTGAGCTTGGGAAACTCGGTTTTGTACTAAAACTTGAGCCGTATTACGATTCATTTCCGTCGGAAACGTCACGTTAACCGAAACATTGCCAGTATTATCGGTAAAGGAATCAATCCATCTTACTTGTTCAGTTCCGTTGATTTCTCGTTCTAAAACAGTCGTCACGTTGTCTTCTGTCGTTTTAGCATCAGCACCGATGTAATTAGCCGTTACAGCCACTTTTTTGGGGGCAATTTCCGGTAACTTATCCAAAGGCAACATAGCCATAGAAATCGTTCCCAGTAGCACAATCACAATACTACAAACGGTAGTTAAAACGGGTCGTTTAATAAAAGCATTAGCAAGGGAAAGTAACATGAGCCTTAGTCAGTCAAAGACTAGCGTTATATTGGTTTTATTAGTTTAAATGACAATCCTAAGACTATTTAGGATGAGTTCACATAACGATAACATACAGTGACGATCGCTTGTTTTTGCTCAACAATGGATAATTATCAACTGATAAGTTTAACTTATGACTCCGACAAGTAATACTATTGTTAAAGCCCTTTACAAAGCGTTACAAATTAGCTAAGATGATATCATCATACAAAAGGCAAACAGCCGCAAGGCAAAAAGCCAACGTTATCGTACCTTGACAAATTAATACAGGAATTATAAGCACATGACCACTACCTTACAACAACGCGAGAGCGTTTCCGTATGGGAACAGTTCTGTCAGTGGGTAACAAGCACCAACAACCGCATTTATGTAGGTTGGTTCGGTACTTTAATGATCCCCACCCTCTTAACTGCTGCCACTTGCTTCATCATCGCTTTCATCGCTGCTCCTCCCGTAGACATCGATGGTATCCGTGAACCAGTTGCTGGTTCTTTGCTTTATGGAAACAACATCATCTCTGGTGCAGTTGTTCCTTCTTCTAACGCTATCGGATTACATTTTTATCCTATTTGGGAAGCAGCTTCTCTTGATGAATGGCTCTACAACGGCGGCCCTTACCAATTAGTGGTTTTCCACTTCTTAATTGGTATTTTCTGCTACATGGGTCGTCAGTGGGAACTCTCCTACCGTTTAGGAATGCGTCCTTGGATTTGTGTCGCTTACAGCGCACCTGTATCTGCGGCAACTGCAGTATTCTTAATCTATCCCATCGGACAAGGTTCTTTCTCTGATGGTATGCCTTTAGGAATCTCTGGAACCTTCAACTTCATGTTCGTGTTCCAAGCTGAACACAACATTTTGATGCACCCCTTCCATATGTTGGGAGTTGCTGGTGTCTTTGGTGGTTCTTTGTTCTCCGCGATGCACGGTTCTTTAGTAACCTCTTCTTTAGTTCGTGAAACCACTGAAATCGAGTCTTTAAACTACGGTTACAAGTTTGGACAAGAAGAAGAAACCTACAACATTGTAGCTGCTCATGGTTACTTTGGCCGTTTAATCTTCCAATACGCTTCTTTTAACAACAGCCGCGCTTTACACTTCTTTTTAGGAGCATGGCCTGTCATCGGTATTTGGTTCACCGCAATGGGTGTGTCCACCATGGCTTTCAACCTCAACGGATTTAACTTCAACCAATCGATTTTAGACTCACAAGGTCGTGTAATCGGAACCTGGGCTGATGTATTAAACCGTGCTGGTATCGGGATGGAAGTAATGCACGAGCGCAACGCTCACAACTTCCCCTTAGATTTAGCTTCTGCTGAACCTATTTCTGCTCCCGCTATCAATGGTTAATTCCTTGATTAAATAAAACTGAATAATTAATAAAAAGCACTCTCTATAAAGGGGGTGCTTTTTGATGTGTTTGAGAATTTTTGTTTTTGTCCAGGTACTTACGGTAGGGGCATGGCATTAGTTATATTGTCCTGAAAACCATCAACTTATTATCGCCATGCCCCTACAAGTTAATAGTGAGCTTGTTTTTAAAATCATTAACTTATTATCGCCATGCCCCGACTTGATCAGATTCTGGTATAATCGACTTAATTACAAGCTATTTTGCTTTTATAGCATATTTTAGTCTATCTGTCAATGGGTAACTCCTGGGTTATTTTGAGAACTTGGACAAGAAAGATAGGTAAATTTTAGTCTTAGTTTGTTACTTTAAGGGAATGTTGGGGAATATTACAAGTAGACGACTCTTAAATCATTATCTTGACCGCATTTTGCATCCGATAGGTCAACGTCAAAACCAATGATATCGGTGAGATTGAATGAGCTACTGTGTAAATCCTTCCTGTCCACAGCCGAAAAACCCCAATAATGTCCAGGTTTGTCAAACCTGTGGCTGTCAATTACGTCTTAACAACCGTTATCAACCATTAGGTATCTTGGGGAAAGGGGGTTTTGGAGCAACCTTTGGGGCCGCTGATTTGACTCTACCGGGGACTCCCATCTGTGTAGTAAAACAATTACGTCCAGCCACAGATGACCCTCAAATTTATAAAATGGCCAAAGAATTATTTGAACGAGAGGCTCAAACTTTAGGCATTGTGGGAAATCATCCCCAAGTTCCCCGATTACTCGACTATTTTGAGCAAAATCAGGAATTTTATCTCGTCCAAGAATACGTCAAAGGTTATAACCTTCACCAGGAAGTCAAAAAGAGTGGAACACTTAGTGAAGCAGGAATTAAACAATTTTTAACCGAACTCTTACCCATTCTGCAATACATCCACTCTCAAAAGGTGATTCACCGTGATATTAAACCCGCTAACCTAATTCGCTCTCATAAAGATCGTAAACTAGTTTTAATCGATTTTGGGGCCGTTAAAAATCAAGTTAACTCTATGATAGCTAACAGTTCCTCTGCTCAAACTGCGTTAACTGCTTTTGCGGTGGGAACAGCTGGTTTTGCCCCTCCTGAACAAATGGCCATGCGTCCGGTTTATGCGAGCGATATTTATGCGGTTGGTGTTACCTGTATTTATTTATTAACGGGACAAACTCCTAAAGATATTGGTTGTGACCCAGAAACCGGAGAAATTGCTTGGAATAATTATGTACGAATCAGTGACTCTTTGACTAAAGTCCTGAAAAAAATGCTAGAAATCACCGTCAAACATCGCTATAAATCAGCACAAGAAGTGTTAGATGCGATGGCAATGGCTCCCTATGATGAAGGGATGCAGCAAGGTATGACGACGATGATCACTGGATTTAGTTCTTCTGCCAGTACACGAATTAATACTGGTGTTATTAATCGTTCGACACAATCCCAAAGTTTTGGCCAACCTAATACTAAGATCTCGTCAGGAATGCCTGTTTCTGCCATTAATACAGAAGTCGGTGGTACTGTTTCTACTTCTATGGGAGCGGGTGCAATGGCTCCTGTGGGTAACGTGGGTTATAATTTCGCCCCTATTGCCCGTCGTCGTGGCAGTTCCAGTAACAATAATGCTTCTGAAAGCTCAATCAAGAAACCTACTAAATGGAATCCTAAAACTATCTTAATGGCTTATGAAAAAGGACGACGAGATTTTGCTCAACAGGAATTAAATGATCTTGATCTTAATAAGGCTTTTCTCCCAGGAATTAATTTTTATGAATCAAAATTAAGCCGTGCTAATTTACAAGGGGCTGAATTATCTCGTGCTGATTTTGGGCGAGCTAATTTAAGTCAAACTATTATGAAAAATGCCAATTTAAGTGATGCTTATCTAGGTTATGCTGATTTGAGTGGGGCGGATTTACGAGGGGCTAATTTGTTTGGTGCTAATCTTAAATATGCTAATTTACAAGGAACTAATCTCTGTGGTGTTGATTTGAGTTCGGCTCAAGTTACTGAATCTCAATTAGCCTCAGCTAAAACTAATTGGAGAACGGTTATGCCTAATGGTAAACGAGGTAGTTGGTAATCTAGATTTTACCGTACAAGTTATACTTTATTATCGCAAATAATAAAGTATAACTCTTTCATAGTTAAGCTATACAAAACAGGCAAGATGCGGCGTTCCACACCTATAAATTAGTCCGCGCTCGTCGGACTTCATTTTTATAGTATAAGGCTTTAGCCTTTTATTAATTATTGATTTAACTATTATCAATTAATTGTTTAATCGCCGAAATAATGATTTCTGGTTCATCTATCCACACAAAATGACTACTATTATAAGCTTGAATTTGTTGAGAATTTGACGAAATATTTAGGATAGCTATCTGCATTTTATCTCTCAATTGATCTGCCGCTTTTAAAGGTAAATAAAAGTTCCAAGGAGAAGACTTAAAAAAGGTTTTTGCTTTAATACTAATTAACGGTAGATCTCCTAAATCATTAGCTTTCCTCATTTGTTGACCACTTAGATCTAAATTAATCATCTCTTGTCCCATGGTTAACCAATGTTGATAATGATAAAAAGAACGTTTAACTTTTGCTAAAATAGTAGGAGAAAATTGTTTTAATTCGGGTTTAATTAATTCAAAGATTTTCAAAGTTCCTAATAATCTAACTAAACCTAATATTGAGCCAAATATAGACAGAAAAAATCCTGAAATAAAAAATAATTTTAGTAACTTTAGTTGAGGAGAAAGAGTTAACATTCCTTCTTCATGTAATCCATCTGTGAAAATAAGTCCCCTTACTTTTTCAGGGAAATAATGAGCATACAGTCGCATATTATAACTGCCAAAAGAATCTCCAACTAAGAGATAAGGTGGTTGAATATTAGCTCGTTGTAAAAGTTCGTCTAATTCTTGAACAATGACTTGACTACATCGTTTTTTCGGACTTGCATCACTCCAACCATATCCCCCTCTATCATAAATACATACTTTAGTTATTTTGGCAATATCTTCTATTAAAAAATAACCATCAATTCCTCCTAAACTATGATCAAGAATAACGGTAATATCTCCTTGTCCTTGACAATAAATATGTAGGTTATATCCTCCCATATCGATTAATTGTCCTGGAGGATTTTTTCGATAAGGATCTCGCCAACTTGCCCAAACATGATAACTTGTTGTTATTCCTAAAAATATAAACTGAATTAACTCATTAATCATAAACTTCAATGAAATCCTTAAATCTTAAGACTAAATAATTATAGCAATAATTAGAAAGAAATAAGATATAATAAAATTATGTGTTGATTAGCATAAAACTAATTCAGCCAAACCAAACAAATTTTGACTTTTTTTTGAGTTATAGATAACAATGTCTGCGAATCAATCCCAACCTGAACCACATTCATCTTCTAGTTTAGAAGAAATTCGCGCTACACGCCTTGAGAAAGTAGAACAATTAAAACAATTAGGATTAAATCCCTACGCTTATAAATGGGAATCAACCCATCAAGCGGGCCCATTACAAGAAAAATATGCTGATCTCGAAAATGGGGAAGAAGTTGAGATAGAAGTAGCGATCGCCGGTCGAATTTTAGCTCGTCGTGTCTTTGGAAAACTTGCCTTTTTTAACTTACAAGATGAAACAGGAACCATTCAATTATATTTAGATAAAACTTGTATTCAAACTCACATGAATGAATTGCCTAATGCCTTTGAAAATGTCAAAAAATTAACTGATACAGGAGATATTTTAGGAGTCAAAGGAACCATTAAAAGAACTGAAAAAGGAGAACTTTCGGTTAAGGTTAGAGACTATACAATTTTAACCAAATCCTTATTACCTTTACCGGATAAATGGCACGGTTTAACCGACACAGAAAAACGCTATCGTCAACGTTATGTAGACTTAATTGTTAATCCTCAAGTACGACAAACTTTTCGTCGTCGGGCTGAGATTACGGCTTCCATTCGTCGTTATTTAGATAACCAAGGATTTATTGAAATAGAAACCCCAGTGTTACAAACAGAAGCTGGAGGAGCAGAAGCTCGTCCATTCATTACTTATCATAACACTTTAGAGATGGATTTATATCTGAGAATTGCCACAGAATTACATCTAAAAAGATTAATTGTAGGGGGATTTGAAAAAGTATTTGAGATGGGTCGAATTTTCAGAAATGAAGGGGTTTCTACCAAACATAATCCTGAATTTACCTCCATTGAATTATATCAAGCTTATGCCGATTATAATGATATGATGGAGTTAACTGAAAATCTAATTACAACTGCAGCAAAAGAGGTATTAGGAACCTTAAAAATTACTTATCAAGAGGTTGATATTGATTTATCGACTCCTTGGCGACGGGTAACAATGCAGGACATTGTTAAAGAAAAAAGTGGCTTAGATTTTACAGAATTTACTACTTTTGAAGAAGCAAAAAAAGCAGCTAAAAAAGCTGGATTAGAAATTCCTGATAGCTGTAAAACTATGGGAAAATTACTCAATGAAGCCTTTGAGCAAACTGTTGAAGAAACCTTAATTCAGCCTACATTTATTACAGATTTTCCGGTTGAAATTTCTCCTTTAGCGAAACCTCATCGGAGTAAAAAAGGATTAGTAGAACGCTTTGAATTATATGTTGTGGGACGAGAATTAGCTAATAGTTTTTCTGAGTTAACTGATCCCATTGATCAACGACAAAGATTAGAAGAACAAGCCGCACAAAAAGCGGCTGGAGATTTAGAAGCCCATAGCGTTGATGAAGATTTTTTAACCGCTTTAGAATATGGAATGCCTCCCACTGGAGGTTTAGGAATTGGCATTGATCGCTTAGTTATGTTATTAACTGATTCTGCTAGTATTAGGGATGTTATTGCCTTTCCTTTGTTAAAAAATCAGAGTGCGGCAGTTAAATCTTTTGACTATGATGCAGAAAAAAAAGTTCTGAGGGTTGAGTTTACTAATGGGAGTATTTATCAATATCATGATGTACCGAAATTGGTGTATCAAGAGTTAGAAAAGTCACCCTCAAAAGGTCAATATTTTAATGCTCAGATTCGAGACAAATTTGGTTTTGATCGTGAAGTATAATTAATCTGTAGGGTGGGTTAGACGCGGCTATGATTTTGGTGCAAAACTAATAATTTTTAATCTGCGTCGTAACCCACCATCTTAATTATTGTAGCTCCGACATAAATTTTATAATCAGATGTCGGGATAGCTATGTTCTGTTGGGTTTCGTTCCTCTTTATACCTAGATGTCGGGATAGATGTGCTGTGTTGGGTTTCGTTCCTCAACCCAACCTACAAAAGAGGGTAGGGTGGGCAATGCCCACCTTTTGGGTTTAAAGAATACCAGAACTCGATAAACCTAAAATAATTCCTGCGCCTAAAATATGGCCAAAGCTACCAGTAGCTAGGAGTTCAGGCAGTCCGAATTGTTTTTTTGCCGCTAACTGAGGCAGAGGTAAATCTGGTCCCGCACCCGTATTTTGGATAGCAAAATAACCAATGATAAAAGCGAAAAGGTTAGCAAAAATCATAATAATACAGACAGACAAATTCCAACTTGCGGTAGTAGGAATAGAGGAGTGAGTCAGAAGCACTAAATTTGATAACATTGAGTTGATGTCTCCTATGAGGATAAACAAGAGGCATTATAAAAATTTATGGCTAAAAAATTACATTTTGTTGAAATACTTAACATTAGGGTGAATTAGTTAATGCGGATTAAAATTTGTGGTATCACGAAACCAGAACAAGGACAAGAGATTGCCGATTTAGGGGCGACTGCGTTAGGATTTATTTGTGTCCCCTCATCTCCTCGTTATGTTACCCAAAGGCAAATTCAAACTATAGTTAAGCAAATTTCCCTTAAGGTTGACTTAATTGGGGTATTTGCTGGGGCGAATTTGACTCAAATTAGGGAAATTGTCCCTAAAACCGGATTAACTGCTGTGCAACTTCATGGGAATGAGTCCCCCGAATTTTGTCGTCATCTTAAACAAGCATTGCCTCATATTGAATTAATTAAGGCCTTTAGAGTAAAAAATGCTGAAGTTTTAATACAAATATCCCCTTATTTTAACTGGGTAGATACCTTACTTTTAGATGCTTATCATCCCCAACAATTAGGAGGAACAGGTTATACTTTAAATTGGGAAAGTTTAACTGGGTTTAATCCTCCTATTCCTTGGTTTTTAGCGGGGGGTTTAACTCCTGATAATGTTATAGATGCGTTAACCCAATTACATCCTACCGGAATTGATTTGTCGAGTGGGGTTGAGCGATCGCCAGGGGATAAAAATTTAACAAAAGTAAGACGATTATTTGAGATTTTAGCCGAGATAGACGCAAAATGATATCAAGAATAACTCCCTGTAAAGATATTTCATTAACCTTTTTTTCAAGGATTTGCGATAATTCAAGGGGAAACTCTTCATCTGGGTAAAAAAGGTCGTAAAAATGCTCTACCAAGCTGATTTCTTCGAGAGAAACAATGGGTTATTGTCACTAATTTGTCAAGTAACAATAATCTCGATAAATTGTGCAACTTTTGCCCAAAGTTTACCCCAATCTCCCCAACCTGACTTTCCGAATACCCCTCTACTTCCCTCGGATACCCCTTTACAATTTCCCCCTGTTACTGTACCTGCGGTGACTCCCCTTCCTGGAAGTTTGCAAGTCACCGGTATTGAATTTATCGGTAATACCGTTTTTAGTCAAGAACAACTGGGGAAAATTGCCGTTTTATCTCCTGAAATAGGGATTAGTTCTATTGACAATCAAAACCTTGAATTTTCCGAATTACTACAAATTGCGACAAAAGTGGCTGAATATTACCATAAAGAAGGATATACAACTTCTGGTGCTGTGGTCGTCATTCCTAAAGCTACCAGAGAAAAGGGAGTTGGAATGATTCAAATTCGCGTGATAGAGGGTATCTTAACAGAAATTCAAGTCAATATCCAGGATGAAAATGTTATTGATACCCGTTTTCATGATTATGTGCGAAGGCGATTAAAAGTAGTAGAAAATCAACCCCTTAATGTAAATACTCTCTTAGAAGCTTTACAATTATTGCAACTTGACCCTTTAATTAAGCAAATTTCTGCCACTTTATCATCAGGAACTCAACCAGAAAGCAGTCGTTTAATAGTTACTTATCAGCCCAATAATCCCCTTAGTTTTCCTGTTATACTAGATAATGGACGTTCCCCCAGTGTGGGAAGTTTTGAGAGAGGATTTTCTGTTAAATACGACAATTTATTAGGATTTGGAGATAAAATTCTGCTTGGATATATCAATACAGATGGTAGCGATCGCCCTTCATTTCGTTATGAAATTCCCTTTAATGCTGATAATGGAACTATACGCTTAGATTATAGTTATAATAATAGTGCTATTATTGAAGCCCCTTTTGATGATGTTAATCAAGACGGTATTAGTGGTGACATTAAATCCCGTTACGAGGCTTATGATTTTACCATTCGTCAACCATTAATTCGTTCTATTCAAAATCAAACTTTAACAGAGTTCGGTATTAGTTTAAATGTCTCTTGGCGTAATACCCAATCTTTTTTATTTGATCAACCCTTTCCCTTTTCTTTGAGTGCGGATGTTTTAGGAAATACCCGTCTTTTTGCCTTAAGATTATCCCAAGATTATTCTCGACAAAATGCGACGGAAATTTATGCGTTTAACTCTCAAATAAGTTTAGGGTTAGGGGTTTTTGGTTCAACTATTAGTCCGCAAATAAGCGGGATTGATATACCTGATAGTCAGTTTATCGCGTGGCGAGGACAGGGTCAATATATAAGGGTTTTAGCACCAAATACCCTATGGTTGGTTAGAAGTAATTTACAAGTAGCAGATCGCCCTTTATTACCCATTGAACAGTTCTCTATTGGGGGATTAGGAAGTGTTAGGGGTTATCGACAGGATCAATTGTTAACGGATAATGGTTTTTTTGCTTCAACGGAGGTACGATTTCCTATTTTAACGTTTCCTGTACTAGAAAAAGAAAGCATCTTACAAGTCATTCCTTTTATTGATTATGGACTCGGTTGGAATACCTCTTTGCCTTCTCCAAATCCGAATAGTTTAGTTTCAGTAGGATTGGGAATATTATGGCAATGGGGCAATTTTAATGCGCGGTTAGATTGGGGAATCCCTTTAACAGATTTTCCCAGAAATCAGAATTCTTGGAATGAAAATGGCTTATATTTTACGATTCAATATGGACTTTAACTCTAAAGAGTTAAGCTATACAAACAAAGGTTGCCTACGCAACCTACAATGAGCGTCCGCGCTCGTCGGACTTCGTTTTTATAGCATAAGGCTTTAGCCTTTTATTGATTATTAATTTAGCATAGTAAGTCCGGTAGAACCATAAAATTGTATTTTTCATGGTGTGTAAATTAACCTTAAATAATATTAACATATCGCAATCAGTAATGATTCATGAGATCTTTTTTCTTCTCTGTTGCCTGTTGCCTTTGACTCAAATTTAATTCTCACAACTGATTACTGATTGCTATATAATCATATTTGTTGAAAATTAGCAAGCATTCAGAACGAGAAGGACTCACTTTCTCCTTAAATAGAGAGAAACGAATGATAATTGGGGTCTGTGTTGAGAATCTATACCGAGAATTATAAAACTAATTCTGTGAGATCGTTGCTTTGCAAACTTTTTCCAAAATGTACAAATCGTGTCGTTCGATAAACTTTTCATTGTTTAATCTCAGGAATCAAGTAGTAAATATTATTAGGAGTTTCTGTTACTCCGTTACCTGGATCTCTGCATTATCGAATTCATTTTATACAAACTTAACAATTCGTTATAAAACTTGATAATTTTGGGTCAAAGTATAGCTTTTTATACCAATTTCCTAAATGTAAGCGAAACATCTTTGTAGGGGTCAACGGCCGTCATTGGTGTCAACTTAAGGCGAAACTTGACGAGGTGCAAGCTTTCTCACTATCCCACCCTCACCCTGCCAAGGGTGGGGTTAACTGTACAAAGCCTGTCTACACAGGCTAATGTTACAGTAAAGTCTGCGCTCGTCGGGCTTTGTTTGTATAGCCACAGGCTTTAGCCTGTCGGCGTTTGGGTTGAAGATATTAATATTACCTGGCCTTGGGGAAATTTTGGACAAAATGTTCTATAATGTCAGTCAAAAACCCCCAAAGCTTACAAAATACTGATGTGTACTTGGTATCGTTCGACTGTCTTTTTCTGTCTTGTTTTCTCTGTGATTTGTCAGGACAAAGCGATCGCCCAAATTATCCCTGATAATACATTAGGGGGTGAAAGTTCGAGTGTCAACCCAATTAACCCCAATTATGACCGTATTGATGGGGGTGCAATACGAGGTAGCAATTTATTTCATAGTTTTCGGGAATTTAATATTCATGAGGGAAATTCAGCTTATTTTAGCAATCCTGAAGTAATTAAAACTATTTTTAGTCGGGTAACAGGAAATAATCCCTCATTATTGTTAGGAAAGTTAGGTGTTTTAGGGAATGCTAATCTCTTTTTTATTAATCCTAATGGGGTGATTTTTGGGCCAAATGCTAGTTTAGATATCTCTGGTTCTTTTGTGGTAACAAGTGCAAAGAGTATTCGTTTTCCTGATGGCAGTGAATTTAGTGCTGTTAACCCCCAAGGTGCGCCATTATTAACTATTGATGTTCCTGTAAGTGTGGGATTAGTGTTTGAGGGAGATACCACTGGTAAAATATATAATCAAGCAGATTTACAAGTAGGAAAACATCTTTCTTTAATTGGGGAAACTATTGTTAATGAAGGGTCAGTTATTGCGACACAGGGAGATGTTACCTTAATTAGTAAAACTAATGGTATTGTTCAATTAGATACTATTGGAAAATATGTTGAAAGTAGCTCACTAACATCAACAGAAAAAGCAATTAAGACTGAGGAAAATAATTCTTTAGAAAATTCTGCAAAAACGGAAGAACAAAGCAATTTATCAAGAAATAGTATATTAACTAATAAAAACCATAATAGTTCCTTGGAGAATCCAGTCTCTAATAGTTCATCAGATGTTCTGACTCCAAAAACTGGAGATATTTTAATTATGGGTTCTTCAGATAAACCATCAATACTGTCTCAGAACTTAATGATTAATGCTGATAATAATTTAACCATTAAAGATGCCAAAATTGGCGCAAGTAAAGATTTAAGTTTAACCGCAGAAAATACTTTAAGAATAAGAGATAGTAAAGAAAGACCTGTTCAAATAATAGGAGGACAAGATTTAACTTTACAAGGAAATCAATCGGTAGATATTTTTGCTTTGAACAACTCAAATAGCGGTTTAGTTTCAGGAGAAGATATGATTGTGCGTTCAGAAAATAATGTGATTGGAGATACACATTATTGGACTGGGGGGAGTTTTCGTGTTGAAAAGTTGGATGGAAGTTTAGGGGATTTGGAGAGTCCTAATGATCCAATTATTCGTTCTCAAGGGGATGTTAATTTCTCTACTTATTTAGGTGCTTCTTTGCATATTTTAGCAGGAGGTTCAGTTAAAATTGGTAGAGTAATTATTACGGGAACCGATACTGTTGGTGATACAATTAATCCAACATCAACACCTAATTTAGCTAATGTGGTTCTCTCGAATGGAGAATCTCTAACTATCAATGGAAACCAAAGTCCAACGCTTGACATTCGTGCTGGAGTTAACCAATCAGTAATTGGTAGTCCTTTAGGAACTATTGGGATTGGTAATAGAGATCTCTTTTTACCTAGTATTCCTACTAACAATTCTACTATAACTAATGCTGACATTACTATCGGAGAAATAATAATTTTTCCTGTGAATGGAGTAGTTTTTCTGACAACTCAATATCAACCCAACTTAAGCTTGACAGGTGGAAATATTAATGTAACAGGTGAAGGGTCACTTTTTAAAGCAGGAATTGAAAATCAAGGCTCTGTTATTCTAGATTCTAGAAATAATATTAATACCAAAAATAGTCCTTTAAACACATCATCAGTTAGTGGTGATGGAGGCAATATTACATTACTAGCAAGGGGAGATATTAATATCAATTCTCCAATAACATCTAACAGTAGTGCTTTTAATGGTAATGGTGGTAATATTTTAATTGAAGCCGCAAAAAATGTTAATCTTAATGCCTCTCTCGATTCTAGTAGTAATTTAGGTAATGGCGGAAGTGTACTAATAGAATCAGGAAATGATATTATTTTGAAATCAGATATAAAATTTTCAACTAAAACAAATGATTTATTTGGGGGAGATATTAGTTTAAATGCTGATAATAATATAATAGTAAATTCAAACGTAGACATTTCATCTATCGCTTTAATAGGAGGCAATATAACTTTTGAAGCTGGCAACAATATATCTATAGAAAGCAATTCTTCTATTGATTCTAGTGGATTTATTGGGGGAAATATTAGCTTTGCCAGCAATGGTAATATTTCAATAGCTACAAGTATTATAAAGAGTGAAAATCAAGAAAATGATTTTAATTTAGATGGTAAGGGAGGGGCTATTAACATAGAAAGTAACTCTATTTTAATTAAAAATAATAGTCAGATTTATACTCAAACTTTTTCAACTTTGAATGCAGGAGATATAAATATTAATGCTATAGATACAGTTGAAATACTCAATAATAATCAAGTAGCCAGTAACGTTGGTACTCAAGATGCTAGAGGAAATGGAGGCAATATTAATATTATATCCAAAATTCTTGAGCTTGATAATTCGTCAGCATTAATTACTAATACAAGTGGAATTGGGGACGGAGGAAATTTTAATATCTTTGTTGATAAATCATTACAAATTTCTAAGGGTTCTCAAATCATAACTTCGACATCTGGCACAGGAAATGCGGGAAATATTATTATTCAAAGTCCTTCAGAAATTTCTCTTTTTGCTTCTAACAATTTGATTCATAGTTCGGCAGAAGCTGGATCAACAGGTAATGCAGGAAATATTGATATAAAAACTCAGTCACTTTCCGTTCAAAATGGAGGACAAATAATATCAATTGTTCGTGAAGCAGACAACAAAAAAAATCTTCCTTCCGGGCGAGGAAATGCCGGTAATATCAATATTACTGCTAGTGATTCTATTATTTTACAAGGAATAAACACTAATGGAGAAGGTAGTTTAATACAATCGAGATCAAGAGGAAAGGGTAATTCAGGAGACTTAAGTATTGAAACTGGGAGCTTATCCTTACAAAATGGTGGAGTTATATCAACAAGAACTGCTAACGAAGGAAAAGCAGGTAATATCAACATTAAAGCAACTGATTCTATTACACTACAAGGAAGAACTTCTAAGAATATAAGTAGTATTATAACCTCTCTATCTTCAGGACAAGGAGACGCAGGAAACTTAAAAATTGAAACTGGCACTTTGTCATTACAAGATGGCGCGTCTATAACGACTTATACTACAAATAAAGGCAAGGGGGGAAACCTCACTATTATTGCTCCTGAATCTATCACTTTGGAAGGAAAGAATTTCAACAATATTAATCAAGGCAGTACGATATCTTCAGGGACAGGAGGAAGCGGAAATGCAGGAAACTTAAGAATAGAAACTGGTATATTGTCCCTCAAAGATGGAGCTTCTATAGACACAGGAGTGATAGGAACTATTAGTAAGGGAAAAGGAGGTAATCTGACTGTTATTGCTACTGATTCTATTCTTCTACAAGGAACAAATGATAGTGGACTAGGAAGTTTTATCACTTCCGAATCTGGAGGAAAGGGAGATGCAGGAGACTTAATACTTGAAACAAATGTCTTATCCTTAAAAGATGGTGCTTATATAACAACAGGAACTCTAAATGAGGGAAAAGGAGGAAATTTAACCATTATTGCTGCTGATTCTATCACCCTAGAAGGAACAAATAAACTTCTAAATGGAGGGGGTAGTCTTATATCATCTGCGTCACAAGGGAATACCTTTAGTGGGTCCCAAACAGGGGGAGATTCAGGAGATATTAGAATAGAAACAAGAAGTTTGTCTCTAAAAAATGGGGCAAGTATATCTACCTTAACCTCAAATAATCCATTCACAGGAGCTTTAAATACAGGCAATGCAGGAAATATTAACATTATTGCCAGCGACTTCATTACTCTACAAGGACTCAGTGGTGATGGGATTGGTAGTTCTATCACCACTAATTCATCAACAGTGGGAAATGCAGGAGACTTGAGCCTAAAAACTAGCACTTTATCTTTGCAAGATGGGGCTTATATAAATACTACAACCTCAAATATAGGAAAAGGAGGTGATATTACTATCATTGCTCCAAACTCTATCACTTTGCAAGGAAAAAGTGGCAATGGAAATAGTAGCATCATTTTTTCAGGAACAATTGGTAAGGGAGATTCAGGAAACTTAAGGATAGAAACAGGTATATTATCTCTACAAGATAGTTCTCATATACTGACAAATACAGTAGGAGAAGGAAATGCTGGTTCGATTATCATTGATGCCAAAGATTTGATTACTCTAAAGGGGCGAAATATTCAAGGACTCGGTAGTAGTATTAGAACGGGTACAGGAGGCTTAGGGAATGCCAACAATATCATCCTCAATACCCCTCAACTTAACCTCTCTGATGGTGCAAGACTCTCTGCACTTACCTCTGGAAAAGGAAACGCGGGGGACATCATTGTTAACTCTACTATCGCGGTTAATATCGGTAATAACAGTCAACTTACGGTAGAAACCAGTGGCGCAGGTAAACCCGGCCATATCGACATCACCACCAATACCCTGAACATTGGTACGGACGCTCAACTCAGTGCCACCACTACTGCCACCGCTACCAACCGTGAAACAGGCGGCAGCATCAACCTTAACGCCAATCAAATCAATCTTTCGGGAAAACTTGGCATCTTTGCTGAAACTCAAGGTGTTGCCCCCGCAGGTGATTTAACCATTAAACCCAATAACACCCAAAATCTCGATATTAACTTTACCGACAACGGATTCATCTCTGCCAGAACCTTTGCTAGTGGCCAAGGGGGAGACATTGAGATTAACGCACCCCAAACCATTGATATTCGGGGACAAGGTAAAATAACCGTCGAAACTCAAGGCAGTGGCAATGCAGGTAATATCACCCTCAGTAGTCAAAACATCAATCTTGCTGATGGTCTAGAAATTGCCGCCTCTACCACTCGAACAGGTAGCGCAGGGAATATTAACCTCAACGCTAATCAAATCAACCTGCAACAAACTAGCGTTAATGCTGTTACTAATAGTTCAGGTAATGCGGGTAGTATTTCTCTCTCCCATCAAGGGAACAATGCCAAGATAATTAATTTAGAAAATTCTCAAATCTCAACTGAAATTCAAAAAAATGGACAAGCGACTCGTCCCAGTAATATTGACATCAAAACCGATAGATTGACCCTTAATAATTCTACGATTACCGCCTCGACTCAGGGAAAAGGAGATGCAGGGAATATAACAGTCCCTAATGCTCAAAATATCAACCTTAATCAATCTGAAATTACCGCGAGTACATCAGGAGAAGGCAACGCAGGAGATATCAACCTCAAAACAGAAACCCTCAACCTCAACAATCAAAGTCAGATTACCAGTACCGCCAACCGACGCGCAACTGGAGATGGGGGCGATATCACCTTACAAACGCGAAATCTTGCACTTAACAACGCTTCTCAAATAAGTACCAGTACCCAAGGAGAAGACACCGCAGACGCAGGAAAAATTGCGGTTACAGCAGAAAATATCACCTTAGATAATAACTCCCAAATAGCCGCCACTACCAATGCAGGGAAAGGGGGAACTATCAACCTTTCTGCTAATACCTTAGATGTAAGTAACAGTAGTCAAATCCGCACTACAACCACCGGAAAAAATAACGCTGGAGACATCACCGCCATCATTCGAGATAATATTACACTTTCTGGCACTAATAGTGGCTTTTTTGCCGATACAGGACTTAATTCTTTGGGCAAAGGCGGTAATATTTTTATCAACCCGATTCAATTTATCATCAAACAAGGGGCTGCCGTTTCTGTCAATAGTCGAGGACAAGGTATCGGTGGCAATATTTTCATAGGTGCGAATAATTTAACCCTCGATAATGGCACGATTTTTGCCCAAACTTTTAGCACTACTGGCGGTAATATTACCCTGAGGATTAGTGATATTTTACTAATGCGAAACGGTAGTCAAATTTCCACTACTGCTGGTACTACAAACGCAGGAGGAAATGGCGGTAATATTACTATTAATGCTAAACTAATTTTAACAAATCTCTATGATAATAATCGCATTACGGCTAACGCTTTTACAGGAAATGGAGGAAATATTAACATTACATCCAGAACAATTTTCGGTTTTGTCGTGGGGGCAGCATTAGAAAAAATTAGTGTGATTGATGCTAGTTCTGCTTTGGGATTAGATGGAATAATTAACATCAATACCACTATTATTGACCCCACCCGTAGCTTAGATAAGCTACCCGATACCAATATTAACCCCAATATTCAACAAGGCTGTCAAGCATCTAGAAAAGCAGCAACCGTTGAATTTTATGATATTGGTAGCGGTGGGATTCCTATTAACTCAGAGCAACTATTTACCCCTTTTCCTCTCCATTCTACAGGCTTAATCCCCTTGGAAACTATTACCGCGCCCTCGTCTTATTCTCAGATTAATGTAAATAACAATTATCGTTTTAGTCCGTTAAAATTTAATTGTCAATTGTAAGTTTTTTGGGCTTTGCTGATTGATGTAAAAAAACCTCCGGCGGGTTGATCTAGTTTTTTGGTGAGAATCATGGATTTATTTAAAAAACCCGCCCCTACAAATTTTGTCTGTCTACTTAGTTTGATTATCATGAAAAACTTGCTTATAAGGATTTAAAAATAAATGAAATTTAAACAAGTTAATAAATTCTATCAACAATTAATTTTAACTTTTCTCTTAGGACTATTTTTTAGTCTTTATCCAATAATTATTAGCGCACAAACAACCATATCTCCTGAAGAATTTGTTCGACAAGCTGAAAGTCTGTATCAAAAAGGACAAATATTAGAATCAGCCAATAACCTAGAAAAAGCTCTTAATATGTTTCAAGAACAAACATCTGAAAATATTGCCAAAATAGCGATTACAGCAACTAACCTTTGTCGTATACAAATTGAATTAGGACAAGGAGAAAAAGCAATAAATACTTGTGATTTAGCTATTAATAATTACCGTCAAACTAATAATTTGTTAGGAATTAAACAAAGCCAACTCTATCAAACTTACGCCCTTCAAAACCTGGGTTTATATCCCCTAGCTTGTCAGAAAATAAGCGAAATTATTAACATAGATTCAGAGAATTGTCAAGCATTTAAGTATCTCGAAGACCTAAAAGACCTTGAATCTTTTAAATCTATTCAGATAGGAGATATACTCACCATTGAAGCTTGGCGAAGTTTGGCAGAAATCTTGCGAGTTATTGGACAATTTCCTGCCTCTCAAACTATTCTCGAAACCTTATCTAAAGAATTAGAGCAAAACCCTAATATAGCCTCAGAACTATTCTTAAGTTTAGGCAATATTTACACTGTGCGTGGTAACTTAGAAAGGGAAAGAGTAGCTGATACAAAATATAATTATATTCCTTGGGAATATGAAAAAGGAGAAATTTATCAAAAAAGTTTAACCGACGAAAGTTATTACAAAAAAGCTCAAGAATCTTATCAAAAAGCTTCTCAAAGTTTAATCAAAGAAACCCAACTTAAAGCACAACTCAATCTCAGCCAATTATTATTATTACAAAACAAGGTTGAACAGGCTGAAAAATTACATAATGAGCTTAACTTAACTCAAATTCCTTTAACTCAATTTCGGATTTATGCTAAAATTCAATATACAAAACAACAACAATGGATTAACTCTCTTAAAAATCAACATAATTATACAAAAATTATTGAACTTCTAGAAGAATCTGTTCAAGAAGCGAACAGCATAGAAACCGAAAAAAGTCAATATTTAATTTCATATACTTTGGGCAATTTAGGAAGTTTTTATGAATATTTAAGTTATCAAAAAAATGATAATAATGCACTTAAAAAAGCCCAAGAGTTAACGCAAAAAGCCCTCTATTTAAGCCAACCTCAAGTTAATCCTTCTTTAGCTTATCAATGGCAATGGCAACTGGCAAGACTAGAAAAGGCAGCAGGAAATCTCAATCAAGCAAAAGACTATTATGAATCAGCGATCAAAACCTTAGAAACAGTTCGCAAAAACATCTTAATCATCAGACAAGATATTCAATTTTCCTTTCGAGATAATATAGAACCTTTATATAGAGAATTTATTGACAGCTTATTAGAGTTAAATCAAAAAAACAATGATCCAGAAATTCTAAAAATAGTCTTAAAACAATTTAATTCTTTACAACTTGCTGAATTAGAAAACTTCTTACAATGTGATTTATCATCCGCAACTGGTATTAAAGAAATCGGAGATTCTCAAGTAATGATTATTTCTCCTATTTTTCTGAAAGATAAACTTGCGCTTATTTATCAAATACCAGCAAAAAATAATTATATTAACTATCAAAAAATTAATATTTCTAATCAAGAAGTAACCAAAATATTGAAGAACTTACAAAATTATTTAGGAGAAGTAGGCAATGGTTGTTCAAAATGCGAAATTCCTAGAGAATCGCAAAAAGTTTATCAATGGATTATTAAACCTCTTGAACCAATTTTACAAGAAAATAAAGATATTAAAACTTTAGTTTTTATTCTCGATGGATTGTTAAGAAATATTCCTATGTCTGCCTTATATGATGCAGAAAAACAAGAATATTTACTGCAAAAAGATTACGCGATCGCTATTGTTCCCGGATTAACTTTATTGCAACCTCAATCATCATCAAAAACCCCAACAGTTTTGCTTGGAGGATATGAATTAGAACAAAAAATCAATAATTTATCCTTTCCTCCAATCAAATATTTAAGAGAAGAACTAGAAAACATAGCTAAAATTTTTCCCACCAGTTCGCTATTACTCAATCAAGACTTCACAGAAGCGAATCTTCAAAAAGAATTGCAAACAAATCAATATTCAGTAATTCATTGGAAAACTCACGGAATCTTTAGTTCTAATCCTGATGATACCTTTATTGTTGCTTCTAATCAAGTTATTAAACCTAATGAACTCAGCCAATTAATTAACACTGGAAGTCAAGAAAAAACAAGTCCTATTGACTTATTAGTTCTCAGTGCTTGTCAAACAGCAAAAGGAGATAATCGAGCAGTTTTAGGATTAGCTGGAATTGCAGTTAAAGCAGGTACTAGTAGTACCTTATCAACCTTGTGGAGAGCAGAAGATAAAGCAAATACTAAGCTAATGACAGACTTTTATCAAGCTTTATCTCAACCTAATATGACCAAATCAAAAGCACTTCATCAAGCACAATTATCTCTATTTACCTATGGTATAGAATATAAAGATCCACACTATTGGGCTAATTATATTTTAGTAGGTAATTGGCAATAATTTACAGCTTGTAATTTTTACTTTGTTTCTTGAAAATGCGACCTTACGGACGAATCACTTGCACATCTAAGATCAAAGGGAGGGTAGCCCAAATGCGGTCGCAGGTCAAAACAGAAACATTCAACTTCAAACCCAGGCTCAAACAAGCACGATCTCCCAATGACAAACCTGCCTGCTTGGTTTGCAGCCAGAGACGACCAGCTATTTCCCCATCTTCAGGGGTGAAGATAGCAATTTTCAGACCAAGTGCCTCCAAATCTTCCCGCATTCCATCGACGTTCACATCTGCCGCCACCGACTTCTGCACCACCTCAGCCCAATTCACACTCGACATTACCGCTTCAACCAAAACCTCTTCAATTACCTGGCCCCCAGGCTCATCGTGCAAGTAAGCAAGCAACGCCGACGCATCGAGAACTACCGTCATTCGTCCACTTCCTGTAGGGCTTGTTCACGCCGTTGAGCTATCAATTCATCTGCCAAACTAGTTCCTTTCGGCAATTGCGAAAACCGCGCTTTCAGTCGCAGTTTAATCGTTTCGGGTTTTTCCAAAATCAATCGCCCCTCTTCTGAACGAGCCACCAGTGTATCTCCTTCCTCAAAGCCCAACAATCGTCGCAAAGCGGCGGGAATTACCAATCTTCCTTGCCTACCCAAATGAACTTGCGTTTGTCTAGATGAATTAGTCATAGAATCTCTTTTGTGCCATACTACTTTTATATATGCCACAAAAGCCTGTTATGTGTCAACATTGAATAGCCCAAAGTCCTATTTCCCGATTATCAAGATATCTAGTATTAATAAATTGGTTGATTAACTAAATCTTCAGCTTTGATAGTTTTTAATAATTGAAACCAACGATTTTTGAGCATTTCATTATTAGGATTATTTTGTAAATTTTGTGCAGTATTTGCCCAAACATCGTACGAACTTTCTGGTTTTTCTGCTTCAGGTATTAAAGTAACTCGATAAAACCAACCATATATAATCATGCTACGATTATTTTTACAGGTAATTTTAAAGTACCAAGGGGTATATTCATTAAGTTCTAAAGTAATTGGAGTTTTCACTTGAATAATTCCTGACTTAACAGGAATTGTCACATTACTTATGTTTTTACCTTGAGAAGTATTAACCCAAAATTCTCCTTTACTAATACTTGTGTTATCATCAGGAAGATAGATTAAAACCACAGGTTTTTCTGAGGTCGTGAACACAGCATTTTCTTCAGGAATTAAGGCAGTAAGTGTTCCATTTTTTGAATCACAAGCTGTGAGTTCAGGATCTAATCCTCCCCCTGGTTTAGTTTTGTTGCGCGGGGGTGAAGTCTGAGGAGGAGGAGGTAATTTAGCGGAATTCTGTGGGAAAGCCTCCTTTATTCTATAATTTTTGGCTAAACTAATAGGATATAGGAAATTAATTAAGGCAAAAATTAGACTGATTGAACCCAAAAAGTATTGATTAGATTTCATGATTGTTCTTTAATCTATTCTGTAATATACAAGCCAATAAACTAGCTAAAATTGAAGGAATAAACGGTAGCCATAAACCAAATTCTAAACAAGCTAAACAAATCTTAAATAAAGGGATAGAAAATATTATAATTAGAAATATTTGTAAAAATAAAGCATCAGGGTAAAATCCCTTAATCCCTAAAATGACCATAGTTGTAACCGTTGAAAAACCAAGCACTAATAAAAAATCACCCCATTGAGAAAAAGCCCAAATAAGCGGTCGCTTATCTAATACTGTACTAATTACTTGACTTGTCATCTGTGCATGAATCCATACCCCAGGAATTTCTCCCATAGGAGTAAGAGAATAATCTTTAGCTGTGGGGGAGGAGTATCCTATTAAAATAATCTTATCTTTAATGAATTGAGGATCAATATTATCCGCTAAAACATCAGACATTGTAAAACTTTTCATACTTCTAAAACGCATATCAGGAGAATCTTGATAGCGATAATTAATCATAATTTGACTACTCCCATCTAACTTTTGATACCCTCCAAAACGAGCAGGTAAGCGGGGTAAAATTGTCTCTCCCAATTGCCAATTATTTTCTGAGTTAGTTTTAATTGGCTGAATATTTTTATGTTTGAGATAAGAATAGGCTAATGTCAAACTTAAACTATAAGGAATCATGCAAGAAGAAGAAGATTGAGCTAACTTAGGATCATAAGATAATAATTGACGACGTACTTTTTCTCCAGATAAAGGAAAATCATCAAACATTAAATTACTAAAGGCTAATTGTGATGGGTTGACTTCTGGTGGTGGGGCATAATTCTTATCTTGAGTATCAAAAGTACAAACAGTAATAACTTGCGGATTTTTGTTAAATAATTCTATTAATTTCTCTCTTCCTTTTCCTCTTGGATAATACCGATGAAGATCAACTCCCACAGCCACAGATTGATCAAGATTTAATTTGTTGATCGCTTTAGCTAAGATATCGTCAGGGATAGGATACTGATAACGACTGGTATCTTCTTCAGTTATTTCAATGACAACAATTCGCTGATCAATTAATTCTGGAGAACGTAATTGCATCATAGTATCATAAACAATTAATTCTACCCCTTGTAACCCTCCTAACGAACGCATTCCCATCACGATTCCTGTAGGCAGTAAAATGCAAATAAAGATGAATCTTAAGCTTTTCCACAAGGGTTTAACGATTGAATTTTTCCAAACGGGAGGAGAAGCGTTAGGATTTTGATAGATAAGAGGAAGCCAACTAGCACAAGGAAAATCTGTCTCTAACCCCTGTAATCTTTGTTGGGGCTTGTTGAAAGGCAAGATAAAAAGGAATTCCTTGAGTAAAATTATCTAAAAAATAGGCTACAAATTTATGAGCAACTTGATCGGGAATTAAGTCCCGCATCACAATAATATAGGGAATATTACAATGTGCTAATTGATTGATTAATCCAATGCCATCACAGGAATTAAAAATTACCACTTGTAATCCATTTTCGACAGCTTGCCTCATAGCATTTTCCAATTGATTAACAGTTAAACTCTCCTGGGAATTATGATAAATTCGCCCTTGATCTCCTTCGGTTTCGCTATGTCCAGCAAAAAAGATCATATCCCAAGATTTTTCCCATAATTTATTATTTATCTTTTCATGTCTTGGTTCTTTAAGGAATTCAACATTTTCATTAAACCGATGTTGTAATTCATTTTCATCCTCATTAACACTAATTTCTTCTCTCGCATTACAATGACCTAAAATCGCTAAAACTTTTTGACACTGGGGCTGATTTTGGTTGTTTACAGAAGTAACACTGTTAAAATTTAAGGGACAAAAAATAACCAGGGGTTGCCTATTTGCTTGTTGCAATTGCCATTGATGCCAAGGTAGTTTATAAAGAAGATAATCTTCTGTTGCTATCAAAATTTGATAGTATTGATACGGCTGTAAATAACTTCTAAGTAGTTGATCAATGGGTTGAAATAAGGGATATGTTAACCATTGTTGAAAACGAACACTTAACTGTTGTTCGGATTCTTGACATTGGGGAATTCTCATACCACGATCAATCTCCAAAGGTTGAATGCCCCTAATTCTTTGATATGGCGCACAGACTTGACGATAATTCTGCCAATGTTGGGTTAAAATGCTAACTAATTCAGGATCTGCGGGTAAATTCCCTGATTGTCTTGAATGATGAGAACCCTCTCGAATTTCTCCAAAAATCCGAAATCCTTGATGTTCTAATTTTCCGTCGAATTTGAGAGTAATTACCATTGCCTTTGTCTTAACTCAATCTTGGCAGAATTATTGAATATGCTATCACATTAAAGTTAGAAAATTGCTAAAATGTGGCAATAGATTTTCAATGATTTCTTTGATTTGGTGGGCAGTGCATCAGCCTACTAATGCACCAAATTAGATGAAACAGTCCAGTAGGTTGGGTTGAGGAACGAAACCCAACGGATCTCCCAATATTTTGGTATAAAACGTATAATCAGCTACAATACTCAATATGGTGGGTTACGACGCGCCTTAAAACTTATGAGTTTTTCATCAAAATCATAACCGCGTCTAACCCACCCTACGAATTATAAGCTTTACTTATCACCACAGGTACGGGAAAGCCCAGTAGGTTGGGTTGAGGAACGAAACCCAACGGCTCTGCCGACATCTTGGTATAAAATGTATAATCTGCTACAATATTTAATATGGTGGGTTACGACGCGCCTTAAAACTTATGAGTTTTTCATCAAAATCATAGCCGCGTCTAACCCACCCTACGAATTATAAGCTTTACTTATCACCACAGATACGGGAGAGACATTGTGTATTTTAAACCATAAAGTTTTCTACAAAAAATACACCTTCAAAAGTAATTTTAGCCGAAAAGCTATCACCTATATTCGCCAAAAAAGAAAATCGTAAATAAGGACTAATTTCGTTAGTATTAGCCTGCATTAAAGATTTTCCTGTTTCATCTAAAATCTGCATTTCAATTCCTTGTGGTAAATATTTATGTCCAGAAAAAGGATAGAGTTCAATGGAAATAATCAATTCTCTGCCCTCAGTAGGTTGAAAAGCAAATCCCAAAATTAAAGGTTCTCTCAAAGAGGATAATTTAATATTTTTCCCTTTTTCAATCCATTCAGATTGTTTAGGAAAAACTAAATTATTTCTCGTTCTTACAGCAACTTGCAATTGTGGATTAATTAAACTTGTTAATTCTCGCCAATTATCTACAATTTTATGACTTAATTTTTGAACTGTTAAGAATTGAGTTATCTGAGTTACTACGCCTGAAGTTATTGTCCCACCAATTGGTTGACTTAACTTATCTATTAATTCCTCGATGGGTTGAAAATTAGAGAGGATTACTTCTTCCGTATTGACAGTTTCAAGAAAACCTATTAATTTAGCTTCGGTTAATTCTTGATTTAGCTGAACAGCTACATAACCAATTCTATCTGACCAAACTTCCCCAGGAATTGAGCAAGTATCAGCATCAGGTAAAACTATACGACATTCTATTCTACCATAATCTTTGATGACTAAATCAGCTACATTTGAAAGAGTTTGCATAACTATATCCCAACTATCACTAGCTTCTAAATCTGTCTCAATATTCAAGCAGTTGAGATAATAATCAACAGCATAAACAGCTAAGGTATTTAGATAAACCTCTTTAGCTTTTTCTGGATTGGATTGCTGTCGATAGAATTCTTCAGCGATTTCGTAAGCCATCGCATTTAAAAAAACTGGAAATCCTGATAATGTTTGTACGTTCATTTTTGATACCTCTGTTTTGTGAGAAACTGAATTAATAGAAATAATTAATGTTCTAAATATTCTTTTATTTTAGGTTTAAATTTTTCAAGCGATCGCTGATAAAAATTGCTAATAGCTGAAACGTTGACATTTACTTCTTGGGCAATTTCTTCCCATGAATATCTCTCGATCCGTTTTCGTACCAGCCATCTAAAATTTACTTCAGGATTACTTCTCATTTTTTTTTCCTTAAATAATCCTTCGGGATCTTCTTGAATACATTGAACAATTTGTTCTGATAAACTCATTGTTTCATTATTTGTATTTTCAATATTTTCTTTCGGAGAACTATTTATATCATCTAGAGAACGTCTTTTGGTGTTAGACCAATTTCGATTTCTACCAGGATTAAAAATTTCCCCAATGGCATCAGGAAACTTCTTTTTTAACAGAAACTTAAACCACCTCATTACCTCTGCTTTTTCTGGTTGATAACTATCTATATTTTCGCAGATATACCGATAAGTTCTCTGTAGGGCGACAGCATAAATCTCTCTATAACTACCTTGATAGTCAGAAGGACAATCTAGGTGTATTTGTTGACTTAATTGTTGAATCTCAGAGATTAACTGATGTAAATATTTTTGTCGTTCTCGACTTTTTGACGGATGGCGTTTTGCTTCTAAAGCTAACTTTCTTAACCGTGCATCTAGTTCACTCATAACTCATATCAGACTCAGTATGACGATTGTTCTATTCTTGTTTCTACAATTCTGCCTGAGTTTTACACAAATGACATTTTTTAGATGCTCAAGAAAATTTTAATAAAACTTAACCGTATTGTTACTATTTTTGAGTAAAAGGTAGAAAATTTTAAGAATACGGATATATAGGAATCTAGTAAAAGAGTCACTCCTCCCATGAATAGAGAAACTTTGAATGACTTATCCGAGAAGATAACTCAATTGCAAACGGCTTGTCTAGCAAAATTTTCTCTGGATACCGAGATAGAAACGATATTTCGGCAGGTATTGACAGAAATCGAAACTTCTCAAAACCATGGGGAATGTCAACAAGACCTATTCTTATATGTGGAACTTCTGCGTTACTTCGATAAAATCAATTCTTGTCTTAATAGTCAGTTCCCCCGTTCTTTATCCTCAGAGGAGTTAATTAATTTAAGCAATAGACCTCTCTATAATACTATAAGATTAAAATTATAGAGTATAATTGAAGTGAAAACTAATTTAGTAACACCGACCAATGGACAATTACACTTGGAAACATATCCAGAAACATCCTCAAGAAACAAAAAGATTATTAGGAATTGATTATCACCAATTAAGGCAACTGATAGAACAAGGAAAAATTCTGCGCCAAAGAAAACAAGATGAAATCGAAAAAAAGAAAATTAGAATTATCAAAGCAGGAGGAGGAAATCATCCTAAACTCTCTGAGGAAGAACAAATTATTTTAATGTTAGTTTATCTAAGACATCACTTAAGTTTTCAATTGTTAGGCTTACTTTTTCAGATCAGTGAATCATCCGCTCATAAATTCTTTGATTATTGGCAAAAAATATTTCAAGATGAGTTACCACCAAGTCTCTTAGAACAAGTAAAAAAGTGTCAAGAAGAAATGGAAAAGATTCGGGAAGAATTAACCAATCATGAATTGATAGTAGACAGTGCTGAGCAAGTCATAGAAAGACCTTCCGACTATGAAATTCAGAAAAAATATTATTCAGGAAAACAAAAAAGACATACTTTTAAAAGTCAGTTTGTGGTTTTACCAAAGGGAGCGGATATTGTGGATGTAGTTGTAGGAAAACCCGGTCCTATGAGTGATATTAGAATCTGTCGCCAAACCCTAAATAAATTTGATTCTCAACAAGCTTTCAGTGGAGATAAAGCTTATGTAGGAGAATCTCAAATAACTACCCCACAGAAAAAGCCTAAGAACGGGCAATTAACTGAAGAACAAAAAGAAGAAAATAAAATTTTATCATCGAAGCGAATTTTTGTTGAACATCTAATTAGAGTCGTGAAAATATTTAAAATTATTCAAGAAAGATTTCGTTTACATAAAAGTCGATATGATTCAATTATTCTAACCGTTTGTGGCTTAGTAAGATTAAGAATTGGTTCTTTAATTTTAGAAATAATAGAATCGGCTGATACTGGTCAAGTAATTGACGTTGTAATGAGTCATAATTTTTCTGCAAAATTAGATTTTGATACTTGAAACTCTAATTAAATCGTTCTTGAGTCCAAATTTTCAATTAGGTCTTAACCCACTTACTTCCATTGCTGTAACTGGATTATAGATTATTGGAGATGTCTAATAAGGCAGAGGAATTATTAGAAATTGTATCCTGTGAGGAGTTTGAAAGGATAGCACATTACTTTATGATATAGTTACTATTGTCAACTAGTTTCAGTTAATGACAAAAAGCCCGCGATCGCGAGCTTCATTGATTCTTTATTGAGAATATGGCTCTCCCGTACCTGTGGTGATAAGTAAAGCTTATAATTCGTAGGGTGGGTTAGACGCGGCTATGATTTTGATGAAAAATGCATAACTTTTAAGGCGCGTCGTAACCCACCATATTAAGTGGGGAGTATGTCAATCCATTTCATCAAATAATAATTCTTCTAGAAGCGGTTGCATTCGTTCATCTTCAGGAGACACTAATTCAACCTCTCCTAGTAAATTGTATTTAGCTAAAAACAATAAAGGAGCTAAAGGAGTATAAATCGAGTATTTTTGGTCTTGATGATAGAAACTGACTAAGAACTGCAATTCTTCTGATTCTAAAGATTCGCCTTCCGTATCTAACTCTAAAGTCAGAATCCCATCATCTTCAATGGGGGGCAATTCTCCCTTAACAGTCAGGGTAAAAGCTGTCAACATTAAGGTCAGATCGAGTTCAGCTAAAACTGCTTTAGCATCAGGAAAAATTTCTTCAATTTCTTGCTTATCTTCTAAGAGAATAGCATCAGAAACCTCCTGTTCTTCTTCAGTTTCGTCATCCCAAACCAAGATTACAATAGGAATATCGACGGGCATCAGAAGGAGGAAAGTTCCGTCTTCTGCCTCTAGGGCGTTTTCCACATAACAGTCTAAAGTGCGACCATCCTCATCAGTCAAGGTCACACTATCAACTTCGTCTGGCTCGTTTTCTTGATTGAATTGGAACGAGGACATAGTTTTGAATAGGGCTTGCGATTGTTCAGAATATCATAAATTGTCATCACTTACTGACGGAAATTCCGAAAGATAGTTCGCTAACCAATTCGTTTGCTGTAAATCGCCAAAACTAGCCACATCAGTTAAATTGTATTGTAGGGGCGTGATGGTGATGTAATTCTGTTGAATGGCCTGGACATCGGTGAGAATATCAGAGGAAAGATAAATATGGTCAGGTTGTTCAATTTCCTGGACCACTTCTCCGGCCAACCAATAATAAGTTTTCCCACGGGGATCAATACGCTTTTGAAAGGTCTCTACATAACGACGTAACCCTTGACGAGTTAGCATCACTCCGGCGATCGCTTCTGGTTGAACTGGGGGAACATTAACATTAAGTAGGGTAATTTTGGCCAAAGGATGACTAACCAGTTGAGCAATGAGCGTCTGAGCGAAATTAGCGGCAGTTTGAAACTCATGAGAGGAAAAACTCGCTAAACTAAGGGCAATACTGGTAATCCCTTCTATAGCCCCTTCCATGGCCGCTGAGACAGTCCCCGAATACAAGACATCTGTGCCTAAATTAGAGCCGTGATTGATCCCAGATACCACAAAATCAGGAGGAGTATCAAGAACCGCGCTTAAGGCGAATTTAACGCAATCTGAGGGGGTTCCTGAACATGACCAAGCCTTGACTTGGGGATGAAAAAGTCCTTCAAAAATTTCGGCGCGTATGGGACGATGAATGGTTAAACCGTGGCCGGTTGCCGATCTTTCTCGATCTGGACAAACGACGGTTACGTCATAACCGGCCTCAGCGAGTGTATTAGCTAATGTACGAACACCGAGGGAAAAAATACCGTCATCATTGCTAATTAAAAGCGTTGGGACTTGGGAACTCGTCATGAGAAAATTAATTAGAAACCCCAATAATCTTAAGATTAAAGAGTAAATTGACAGACCAAGCTGGTGACGGGATTTGAACCTGCGACCGGCTGATTACAAATCAGCTGCTCTACCACTGAGCTACACCAGCAATAAAACTAGCATAGCAAATTTTGTCACCCTTTAATCAAATTTTATCATCAGGCCATATTACTTTCCATAGCCCAACGAGCTAATTCAGTGCGATTATGTAAATTAGTTTTATTGAGCATATTAGAAACATGACTTTCAATAGTTCGTTGACTGACGTTCAATTTTTCGGCGATTTCTCGATTTGCTAATCCCTGAGCCACTAATTGTACTACTTTTAATTCAGTAGGGGTTAACTCAACATTACTCGGAACCTGAATTCTGGTGCTATCATCTAGAGATGTCTTCGTCTTATGGCGCATCAGACGGCTGGCTTGTTTAAGAGAAGACTCTACTTGAGCGACTAATTCTTCAGGTTCAAAGGGTTTTACCATATAAACATCGGCCCCGGTATTAAGTCCCTTAACCCGATCTTGACTTTGTCCTTTAGCAGAAAGAAACATCACAGGAATCCAACTGGTACGTCCATCCTGTCGAATTCTATCTACTAAAGCATAACCATCCATTTCTGGCATCATAACATCACAGATAATCATATCTGGTATTTGTTTTTCTAATATTTCTAATGCTTCTCGACCATTTTCTGCGGTAGTAACTTCATACCCCTGGAATTCTAAATAATCTTTGACGAGTAAGATTAAATTGGGGTCATCGTCAACCAGCAGTAGGTGTTTATTATCTTTGTTGGGATTTTCTTTAAGCGATGGCATTCTTTTTCTCAGTTTAAGGGTTAGATAAGTTGTTATTGATGATAATTTAAAAATGGGAAAATTTCTCCATAGATCAATACTATCTTAAATCAAGCTTGTCTACTGTCTCAGCTTTGAGTAAAGGTTTATTGGATTTTTTTCCCATTTATTACAAAATGAGCTTGAAACTTGACAAATTACCTAAATTTATTCCCTGTTTAAGTCAGTTAAGGTAACGTATGGATCATAAAAGCATAATCTTCTACTATTTTATTGCCAATGAGGTGTTCTTGGATGATTCTTTCTAGAACTTCTGGGGTCGCTTGACGATACCATACTCCATCAGGATAAACAACCAGTATAGGGCCATCCATACAAACCCGTAAACAATTAGCTTTAGTACGAAAAATAGAGCTTGGTTGATCAAGAGTTGGTTGATCGAGTCCTAATTCTTTTAAGCGACGTTTAAGATAGTCCCAAGCTACTAAACTAACATCTTTAGAACAGCATTTAGGTTTAGTTTGATCCGCACATAAAAAAATATGCCGTTGAATTTGATTTAATCCCAAGGTTTGAATACATTCTTGAAGGGGATCTCGGATAATATCAGCCAGTTCTTCAACTTGATTAATTTTGGGTTCTATAACCGATTCTTTCATGGAGTTTAGAGAAAAAATAATTTTAGTTTTAGGGTTAATTATTGAGGAAAATGAAAGCAATTTAGACAAATTTTAAATTCAAGGATGAGGGGATTTTTGACTTAAGTTCTTAAGCAAGTTTAATTGCTCTAGGGCCGCTTTATATCCTTCGTGATCTCCCTGTTTTTGCCAAAGTTGGGCTGCTTTACGAAAATCAGAGATCGCGTTTTTGGGTTGTCCAAGATCTAGATAAGCTAAACCACGATTAAAATAAGCTTCTCCATAGTTAGGATCAATTTGAATAGCTTCGGTAAAATCTTCTTGAGCTAATTTAGGTCGTTTCGTATTCAAATAAGCTAATCCTAAATTATTATGAGCAAAGGCATCTTTTGGATTAAGTTCAAGGGCCTTTACATAGTCCTCGATGGCCATTTGATCCTGTCCCATTTGTAAATAGACATTGCCTCGGTTGACGTAAGCTTCTACCATTTTGGGATCAAGTTTAAGGGCCTGGGAAAAATCCGCTAACGCTTCTTCAAATTGCCCTAAATTACTATAAGCAAAACCTCGATTATAGTAAGCATAAACATCTTCGGGATTGCCTTTAAGAACGGTACTAAAATTAGCCGCGGCCCCTTGATAATCTCCCTGACGACTTTTTTCGATGCCCTGTTGTACCAATTCTACCCCATTAACAGTCATGACTGAGGACTTAGAGTCCGACTGTTCCTGACAAGCGACCACAGAAGTTAACACAATTAGGGATAGACCCAACAAGGAAAGATGACAAGGAAACTTAGCCGTCCTAGTTGGGAGTTGTGTCAGATATTTAAACATTGTTTTGAGGGATTTTTTTTATAAGGTGAATAGGACACGAAGCAGAATTAGGAACGGAATACATATCTTAGACCAGTATGGGAGTTCAGGGGCGATCAAGTGCAGCTAGGGGCGGGTTTTGCCGAAATTTTGGCAATTATCATCAATATGTTAGATAAAACCGTCCGTACACCTAAACAACCCATCAAAGCTTCCAGGGGGAATGGTCTTAATGCTTTGCTGTGAGCTTATATTAGCCTGTTTGCTAAAGGTCAACTGGACAAATTCAAAATAAATAGGTATATTGGCTTATACAGGTTCCCTTGTGAGGAGTTAGTAAGAATGAAAAATTTAGGATTGGCTATCTTGATGATAGCGTTGACTTCTATTCCTGGACACGCTCAAACAGCAACTTATTATTCTTCTGGTCTTCATGGCCGAAGAACCGCTTCAGGTGTTCGGTTCAGCAACCACCAACCTATGGCCGCTCATCCTTCCTTACCTTTGGGGACTAAAGTTAAAGTGACTAACCCCAGAAATGGCAGAAGTGTTATAGTTCGTATTGTTGATCGCTGTCGTTGTAGTATTGATTTATCTCAAGGGGCTTTTCGAGCTATTGGTTCGTTAGGGGCCGGCAGAATTCCCGTTAGACTTAAAGTGTTAAGATAAATTATGAATTATGAATTATAAATTATGAATTATGAATTATGAATTATAAATTATGAATTATGAATTATGAATTATAAAGGAAATGACTTAACCATTAAGGATTTGAGTCTATAATTCATGATTTTGATGTCTAATGAATTATCCCCCAATTCATAATTCATAATTTATAATTCATAATTTATAATTCATAATTCATAATTCATAATTTTCTGTAAGGTGGTGATAAATTGGGGATAGGATACGGCCGCCGCTTCGGCCCGCTCAATTTGAGTTGCTCCCTTGGCATTTAAAGCCGCGATCGCTAAACTCATGGCAATACGATGATCGGTATAACTATCCACTGTGGCCCCGTTTAATGGGGTTCCTCCCGTAATTTCTAAACCGTCGGGTAATTCAGTAATTTTTGCCCCCATACGGTTTAATTCGGTCGCCATTACCGCTAAGCGATCGCTTTCTTTGACTCGTAATTCGGCCGCATCTTTAATAATAGTAGTACCTTGAGCAAAGACAGCCGCCACCGCTAAAATGGGAATTTCATCGATTAAACGAGGAATTAAAGCCCCTTCCAGGGTACAAGCTTTAAGTTTACTGTATTTAACCCGTAAGTCGGCCACGGGTTCCCCTGTGACTATTCGTTCATTTTCTAAGGTAATATCGGCCCCCATCATAGCTAAAGCTTCTAAAATTCCGGTACGAGTGGGGTTAATGCCTACATTGTCAATTAGTAATTCCGATCCGGGAACAATAGAGGCAGCGACTAACCAAAAGGCCGCAGAACTAATATCACCAGGGACGATCACCTTTTGTCCAGTTAAAACATGGCCTCCACTAATGGTGACACTATTAGTGGTAGGATCTATGATAATGGTAGCTCCAAACCCTTGTAACATCCTTTCACTGTGATCACGGGATAAAGCAGGTTCGGTGACTGTGGTTTCTCCTTCACTCATGAGGCCGGCCAACAAAATACAAGATTTAACTTGGGCTGAAGCGATGGGAGAATGATAATGTATGGGTTTGAGGCTTTGTCCTTGGATAGCAAGCGGGGCCAAGGAATTTTGATTCCGTCCCCAAATTTTCGCGCCCATTTGTTCTAAAGGTTTGATAACACGGGACATAGGCCGCGATCGCAAAGAATCATCCCCCGTAACACAGAAAAAGCGGCCCGGATGAGAAGCAAGTAAACCTAACATTAAGCGTATAGTTGTCCCTGAGTTACCTGCATTGAGTATATCTAAGGGTTCTTGTAGTTTTCCTAGACCAATGCCTTTAACGATGACTTTTTGCGAGTTTAGGGGGGAAATTTCCGCTCCCATAGCCCGAAAACATTCGGCGGTACTGCGGGGATCTTCTCCTAATAATAACCCTTCGATTATGGTTTCTCCTTGTGCGATCGCCCCTAACATTAAAGCGCGATGGGAGATAGATTTGTCTCCAGGTATTTGTAAGGTTCCTTGTAATGATAGACCAGTGACAGGGGGTTCAATAATTAAATTTTCTTGTTTAGGAGTCTTGTTGAGGGTAACAATAGCAGTCGCCATAAAGGTTAAGAATAGTGGTTAAATAGTAATATTAACTTAAACTGGTGTGCTTTTTAAGAAGCACTGAAGCAGATACAAAACCGAGATTTTGGTAGTCTACTCAGATGTAATACATAGCGATTGTTAACCCATAAACCATTTTAAATACCCCTTTTTTAGGCTTTATTATCACAAATAATAGACTTTAACCTGCTCAGAGTTAAGCTATACAAACAAAGGTTGCCTACGCAACCTATAATGGCAGTCCGCACTCGTTGGACTTGGTTTTTATAGGATAAGGCTTTAGCCTTTTATTCATTAGACATCAATTATGTGGCTGGACTCTATATACAAGTCATAACGAGTATGAGTTATATTTAAAGACGCTGTGACCAAGTTAAGGTAAACTCAAAATGATCGTAATCAAAGATATTCTGCTAGAGAAACCTATATTATGGGTTTTCTGGTTGCCACCGTTTTGAGGCTCACTAACGCCTGGGTAAAGAAACGATTAAGTGTCGGCTACGTCGTGCGCCTCCGTCGGTTTTGGCAAAACTTTTGTCCTAGTTATTGGTAATAATGGATTTTTTATGAATCAGACAACGACGTACCACACCAACCGCCAAACCTTGTTTCAATTGATGGGACAAGCTCAAATCAATAGTTTTGACGAATTGAGCGAAATTTCAGGAGTGTCTCAGTGGCAGCTAAACCGACTGTTAGTGGGATTAATTGCTAAAATGTCCCTGGAAACCTTACTTAAACTCGCTAAGACCTTACAAATTTCCCTAGAATACTTACTTAGTCAATTTTGCACTGATGAGTCCTTAGTGGATATGGTAGCAATTTCACAGGAGTCATCACCAGGGGTCAACAGTAGACAATTAGAACATCTTAAACAAGAATACCAACACCTAGAACAGCAATTAAGTCAACAGCGAGACATCCTACAACAAGAGTTTCAGGAAGCAAGTTTACAGGTATTAGAATCTTGGTTATTGCAATGGCCAACTGCAGCAGCAGTAGCGAAAAAAAATCCCCAACTCTCGGCAATAAAATTATTACCTCTGGTTAAACCTATCACCGAATTACTCAAACAATGGGGTTTAGAAATGAATGGTACAGTTGGTGAACAAGTATCTTATGATCCTCAATATCATCAATTATTAGAAGGCAGTGGAGAAGCTAACCCAGGAGATGCAGTTATGGTTCGTTACGTGGGTTATCGTCAAGCAGACAAGTTGCTTTATCGCGCTAAAGTGAGTCCGGTTAACCTAGAATCTGTAAGTTAAAAAAGACTCCAAGGCAGGATTTCAATGGGTTGTGAGGCATGAAGTAATCAACAAAGAAGTTAAAGTAAATCTTTAATTTAATTTCATCTTAGCAAACAGTTACATATCCAACGGATTAACCCTAATTTAAGACGATTTTTGTCAAAGTTAGATAACATTGAGCAAAAAAGCCCTTTTTCGTTACATTGGATACGAAAAGTAAGGGGCATCCCTCTTTATGCTTAATGAGCAAGAAGTCTAATCAGGGTTTTCTGTGATGACTCAATAGTTAAATTAATTGGGTAATAAAATTATGGTCTCTCATTCAGTCTTGCTGCTTTTAGAAAAACACCCTCAACTGAGACCGATGATTAAAGAAAATCGCTTTCTGACGGGTTATACTAATGGAAGTGGTGACGGGAAATTAGTTCCTGTCTTTCTGTTAAGATCGCCTTGGGCCCAATTTTGTCTTCAAGCGACTGCTTGTGAGTCTCTCACCCCTGGAGGAGTGTTAGTGGTGACGGATGACCCCCAATGGAGTCTAGAAAGCAACTGGAAGGCTTATAGTCTAGTCAATAATAGTCCCACTGGTAAATATCAGAGAAACCTCAAAGCTAAGCATCCATCAATGAATGGTGGGGTAAAAAAAACTGTGTCACCTATGACCGCTTTAGCGGCTGAAATTGCCACAGAAGAAGCAAAAACAATAACAACTCGTCACAGAGATCTTAGTTTCGCGCAGTCTAAGTAAATCAGGTCACACAAGGCCATCCGTAGGGGTCAACGGCCATTGACCCCTACCCTGTTAACAAATTCTGGGTAATTGTTCCCCGCTTAACATATCAACAATGCGACTTGCGCCAATTTTACTCTTGACTGTTACTAACCCCATTCCACTCCCTTCTCCGGTTACTTGACCAATGATACAAGAAGACTGATCATGCGCTCGCATAATTTCTAAGGCAGTTTCGACAGAGTTGGGGGGAACAAAAGCCACAAACCTCCCTTCATTAGCCACGTATAGGGGATCAAATCCCAAAATTTCACAAGCACCCTGTACATCCTCCCTAACTGGAATTACTGTCTCATCAATTTTCAGGGTTACACCTGCACTGGTGGCAATTTCATTTAAGGCACTGGCTAACCCACCTCTGGTAAGATCCCGCAGACAATGAACACTAACCCCTGCCTCTATCATTTCTAAGATTAAATGAGCAAGAGGGGCGCAATCACTTTCTATGGTAGTTTCAAATTCCAAGCCTTCTCGGACTGCCATAATAGCGATACCATGACGGCCTAGATCTCCACTAAGCAATATTATATCACCCTGTTGAACACTTTGGGGAGCAATGACCTGATTATGTTCAATAATTCCTATTCCGGCAGTATTAATAAAAATACCATCGCCTTTACCGCGATCAACTACTTTTGTGTCTCCAGTAATAATTTGAACTTGGGCAGTTAGGGCGGTTTCTTGTAAAGATTTAACCACACGCCATAGAGTTTCCATGGGCAGTCCTTCTTCTAATATAAATCCTACACTTAAATATAGAGGTTTGGCTCCGCTCATGGCTAAATCATTAACGGTTCCATTGACAGCTAAACTACCAATATTTCCTCCTGGAAAGAATAGGGGATGTATAACATAAGAATCCGTTGTAAAGGCAATTTTAGAGGTAGGAAGGTTGACTACTACGGAGTCATGAGGAGGACTAGGATTAGTGGTTTTGAAGGCAGGAAAGAACATCTTTTCGATTAACTGCTGCATTAGTTTACCCCCTCCACCATGAGCAAGTAAAATTTGAGGATATTGATCGAGGGGAATGGGACAGGAGAGGGTAAAGTCAGTCATTTCAGTTATCAGTTATCAGTTATTAGTTATTAGTTATTAGTTATTAGTTAAGTAGGTAGACAAAATTAATTACACAAAATTTGTAGTAGGGGCGGTTTTTTTACATAAACCCATGATTCTCAGCAAAAAACTAGATAAACCCGCCTTGGTTTTTTACATGAATCAATGATTCTCGAATTTAACTCGCTCAGAGTTAAGCTATAGAAACAAAGGTTGCCTACGCAACCTATAATGGCTGTCCGCGCTCGTCGGACTTCGTTTCTATAGGATAAGGCTTTAGCCTTTTATTCATTATTAATTTACCATAGTAAGTCTAGTAGAACCCATTTTGACCGTGGCAACCCTTATAATGTAAGTAAGGCTGTAACAAAACTTTACGGATTAGGAATATGCCACGCATCGTCGTCATTACCGGGTTTGAATCGTTTAATATTGACTTGTACCGTCAAGCAGCACAATTAGCTCAATCGCGTTGTCCTGACTTAAATATACAGGTATTTAGCGATCGCTCACTCACCCAAGAACCGGAAATCATCGAAAATGCGCTAAAAGATGCAGATGTCTTTTTTGCTAGTTTAATCTTTGATTATGATCAAGTAATTTGGTTAAGAGAAAGGGCAAAAAATATACCCATTCGCTTAGTTTTTGAATCAGCATTAGAACTGATTAGCTTAACACAATTAGGTAAATTTGTTATTGGGGATAAACCCAAAGGAATGCCTAAACCTATTCAATTTATTTTGAGTAAATTTTCTAGTGGGAAAGAAGAAGATAAATTAGTGGGTTATTTAAGTTTTCTGAAAACTGGCCCCAAACTATTAAAATTTATTCCGGCAAAAAAAGTTCAAGACTTACGCAACTGGTTAATTATTTATGGTTATTGGAATGCAGGTGGAACCGAAAATTTTGCCGCCATGTGTTGGACTATAGCTGATAAATATTTAGGCTTAAAGATTGAAGAAATTCCCGAACCTATTGAAACCCCAAATATGGGGTTACTCCATCCTGAATATGACGGTTATTTTACCTCTCCCCGTGACTATTTAAACTGGTATCAACAACAAAAATCATTAAAGTTACCAATTATTGGCATACTGTTATATCGTAAGCACGTTATTACAAAACAACCTTATATTGCTCAATTAATTAATTCCTTTGAAGAACAAGGATTAATACCAGTTCCCATTTTTATTAATGGAGTTGAAGGTCATGTAGTTGTGAGAGATTGGTTAACCACAACTTATGAAACTCAACAACGACAATTAGGAAATATAGAAATTAGATCTTTAGCAAAAGATGCCATAGAAGTAGATGCAATTGTTTCTACCATAGGCTTTCCTCTAGTGGGAGGTCCCGCAGGTTCAATGGAAGCAGGGCGACAAGTAGAGGTAGCTAAACGCATTTTAACAGCCAAAAATATCCCTTATTTGGTAGCTGCACCTTTATTAATTCAAGATATTCATTCTTGGACAAGACAAGGAATTGGAGGTTTACAAAGTGTTGTTTTATATGCTTTACCTGAGTTAGATGGGGCAATAGATACAGTGCCATTAGGAGGGTTAGTCGGTAATGATATTTATCTGATTCCTGAACGAGTTAAACGGTTAACGGGAAGACTTAAAAGTTGGATTAGGTTACGTCAAACTCCGTCTAAAAATAGAAAAATTGCTATTATTCTATATGGGTTTCCCCCTGGATATGGGGCAACAGGAACGGCAGCTTTATTAAATGTTCCTCGTAGTTTGTTAAAGTTATTAAATGGTTTAAAAGAACAGGGTTATAATGTGGGGGAATTACCGGAAGATGGAGAGGTTTTGATTGAGAAGGTTAAGATAGCCGATGAGGGAATTATCTCGCGCAAAGACAGGGAAGATGGCGCAAGTGTTAGTGTTAAAAAGTTGGAAAAATGGTTGGGATATTTGTTAATAAGTCGGATTGAAAAGCAATGGAAATCCTTAACAGAGACGGGAATTAAAACTTATGGGGATGAGTTTCAAATCGGGGGAATTCAATTAGGAAATGTTTGGATAGGAGTACAACCACCATTAGGTATTTCAGGTGATCCCATGCGATTAATGTTTGAAAAAGATTTGACTCCTCATCCTCAATATACAGCCTTTTATAAGTGGTTACAAAATGAATTCTGCGCTGATGCTATCGTCCATTTTGGCATGCACGGAACCGTTGAATGGTTGCCAGGTTCACCTTTAGGAAATACGGGATATTCTTGGTCTGATATATTATTAGGTAATATGCCTAATTTGTATATTTATGCGGCTAATAATCCCTCAGAATCGATATTAGCAAAACGCAGGGGGTATGGAGTATTAATTTCTCATAATGTACCTCCTTATGGACGAGCAGGGTTATATAAAGAGTTGATGACAATGCGAGATTTAATTGCTGAATATCGAGAAGATACCGAAAAAAATGAGATTCTTAGAGAAGGTATTGTTCAGAAAATTGTAGACTCAGGTTTGCCCTCTGATTGTAAGTTTGAAGAAGGGCAAAAATTAGGCATTGATTTTACTATTGAAAATGCTAAATTATTTAGTAAGCACGCATTAAATGATTATTTTGTCAAGATCTATGAATATTTACAAATTGTCGAACAAAGGTTATTTTCTTCAGGTTTACATACTTTGGGAGAAATGCCTAATGAAGAACAGTTAGACTCTTATTTAGAAGCTTATTTTGCGGAAAAATTAACAGAAAGGGAAAGACAGGCTATTACATCTGAATTGCCAGAATTACAGTATATTTTAGAATCAGCTAATGGACGGTCAGAAACGATACAAGAAGCTATTTATATTCGAGATTTACTCAAGCAAACACCTGCAGAATTAACCAATTTATTACGAGGTTTAAATGGAGAATATATTCCCCCTGCACCTGGTGGAGATTTGCTTAGGGATGGCACAGGAGTGTTACCTACAGGACGAAATATACACGCCTTAGATCCTTATAGAATGCCGTCTCCTGCTGCTTATGAAAGAGGAAAAGAAATTGCCAAGAAAACCATACAACAACATCTAGACGAACATCATAATTATCCTGAAACAATAGCAGTTTTATTGTGGGGTTTAGATGCTATTAAAACCAAAGGTGAATCTTTAGGTATTTTATTAGAATTAGTGGGTGCAGAACCCATTAAAGAAGGGACTGGCCGAGTTGTTCGTTATGAATTAAAACCCTTAGAAGAATTAGGACATCCCCGCATTGATGTATTAGCAAACTTATCAGGGATTTTCCGAGATACTTTTGTCAATATTATTGAATTATTGGACGACTTATTTCAACGTGCAGCAACAGCAAATGAACCCCCAGAAAAGAACTTTATTCGTAAACATTATTTACAGTTAAAACAACAAGGGGTAGAAAATGCTTCAGCGCGATTATTTTCTAATCCTGCGGGAGATTTTGGATCGTTAGTTAATGATCAAGTAGTGGACGGAAACTGGGAATCTGGAGACGAATTAGCTAATACTTGGGAAAAACGCAATGTGTTTAGTTATGGACGACAAGATAAAGGACAAGCAAGACCAGAAATTCTCAATCAACTATTAAAAACCAGTGAAAGAATTGTACAAGAAATTGATTCAGTAGAATATGGTTTAACAGATATTCAAGAATATTATGCTAATACAGGTGGATTAAAATTAGCGGCAGAAAAACAAAGCGGTAAACAAGTAACTGCGAGTTTTGTTGAAAGCTTTTCTAAAGATACTAATCCCCGCAAATTAGAAGACTTATTAAGATTAGAATATCGTAGCAAATTATTAAACCCAAAATGGGCAGAAGCAATGGTTAATCAAGGTTCAGGGGGTGCTTATGAAGTTTCTCAACGCATGACGGCCTTAATAGGATGGGGAGGAACAGCTAATTTTAAAGATAATTGGGTATATGATCAAGCTGCACAAACTTACGCTTTAGATAAAGAAATGGCAGAAAAATTACGCAAAGCAAACCCCGAAGCTTTTCGTAATATTGTGGGAAGAATGATCGAAGCAAATGGACGAGGTTTCTGGGATACAGATGAAGAAATTATCGAAAAATTGCGAAATTTATATGATTTGACTGAGGAAGAATTAGAAGGAGTTACAACAAATTAAAAGTCAAAACTTAGTTTTCATAATATAGCAATCGCCAAGGCGATTAGGACATAGAATAAAGAAAAACCCCATTACCCCATCTCTATGGCAAATTCAGTATTTTTGAGCAAAATTTTGCTTGACTAGGTTGACTTGACATGATATTATATAGATAATGGAAAATGTGTGCGCCTGTAGGGTGCTGTCAGAAAACACAAATAAAGACAATTAAAACAATAGATTATCAACGCCATGCCATGGCCAAATCAGAGAATAAATGTAGGGGCATGGCAATGATAACCTGTTGATAAAACCAAAATTTTCAAAATGCCATGCCCAAATCAAAATAATTTTCATTGAATAGGGGGCATGGCAACATTAATATTATGGTAATTTTCACAGATTGTTAATGCCATGCCCCTACAGGGTTAAATCGGGTTTTTGATATCAGGTGTAAGATTTGAGTAGGACACATCACGGGTACAGAAATACGGCTCAGGGTGAGGCAAAATCTATGCCCCACCAAGAACCAGAACAGCCTGTAATCCTAGATGTTGACGAAATCGGCCGCAATTAGGGTCGTGGTATTAATACCAGTCAGGGTTGCCAAAATTTCATTAGTGGAAGCCACCCGAATAGTGCTTCCTGAGAAATTCAGTTGCCCGAAGCTCAAACCGTTATACAGTCCGATTTTATCTTCACCCCTAACGAAGTCAGTAATGGTATCAGAACCATCCCCACCAGTATAGGCAAATACATCTTGAGCGTTGCCACCGGTGAGGGTATCACTGCCAAGACCACCATAAAGGGTATCTTTGCCATTATCGCCGTTGAGGACATCGTTGCCAATACCGCCATACAAGAGGTCCTCACCATTACCGCCGTTGAGGGTATCGTTGCCGCTACCACCATAGAGGATATCGTTGCTATTATCGCCGTTGAGGATATCGTTACCATTACCACCGTCGAGGGTATCGTTACTATTGCCACCGTTGAGGATATCGTTACCATTACCACCAACCAGGTTATCTGGTTTGTTAGTACCTGTAAGGCTGCCACCGACAGCCACCGTAACGGTAGCAGTACCAGTCAAACTACCATCACTGAGGGTGTAGTTAAAGCTGGCATTACCACTGAATCGAATTGGGGTAAAGAGAATATAATCATCTGCGGTGTTGCTGACAGTGCCATTATTGTTAAGTACCGCAGTGCCGTTAGTGACACCACTGACACCAGTGATACTCAAGACGCTGTTATCAACATCGGTATCATTAGCCAGTAGGGTACTAGCTTGGATACTGACGGTAGTATTGAAGCCAGTGGTAGCAGTGTCGTTAACACCAACAGGAGCATCATTAACGGGCGTTACAGAGAAGGTTTGGCTTTGACCAGCTAAAGTTGCCGTACCATCACTCACACCGTAGGTTAGATTAACTGCACCATTAAAGTTAGCAGTTGGGGTGAAAGTATAAGTCCCATTACCGTTATCAACTAAAGTGCCGTTATTGGAAGTTAAACCGACTACGGATAAGGTATCACCATCTACATCGCTAAACCCTGCTAATAAGTTAGCTGCTGTAATCGTGATAGGTGTATCTTCAGCCGTATTGCTTAAAGTAGCAGTTGGTGAACCAACAGGAGCATCATTAACGGGCGTTACAGAAAAAGTTTGGCTTTGATCGGCTAAGGTTGCCGTACCATCACTCACACCGTAGGTTAGATTAACTGCACCATTAAAGTTAGCAGTTGGGGTGAAAGTATAAGTCCCATTACCGTTATCAACTAAAGTGCCGTTATTGGAAGTTAAACCGACTACGGATAAGGTATCACCATCTACATCGCTAAACCCTGCTAATAAGTTAGCTGCTGTAATCGTGATAGGTGTATCTTCAGCCGTATTGCTTAAAGTAGCAGTTGGTGAACCAACAGGAGCATCATTAACGGGCGTTACAGAAAAAGTTTGGCTTTGATCGGCTAAGGTTGCCGTACCATCACTCACACCGTAGGTTAGATTAACTGCACCATTAAAGTTAGCAGTTGGGGTGAAAGTATAAGTTCCATTACCGTTATCAACTAAAGTGCCGTTATTGGAAGTTAAACCGACTACGGATAAGGTATCACCATCTACATCGCTAAACCCTGCTAATAAGTTAGCTGCTGTAATCGTGATAGGTGTATCTTCAGCCGTATTGCTTAAAGTAGCAGTTGGTGAACCAACAGGAGCATCATTAACGGGCGTTACAGAGAAGGTTTGGCTTTGATCGGCTAAGGTTGCCGTACCATCACTCACACCGTAGGTTAGATTAACTGCACCATTAAAGTTAGCAGTTGGGGTGAAAGTATAAGTTCCATTACCGTTATCAACTAAAGTGCCGTTATTGGAAGTTAAACCGACTACGGATAAGGTATCACCATCTACATCGCTAAACCCTGCTAATAAGTTAGCTGCTGTAATCGTGATAGGTGTATCTTCAGCCGTATTGCTTAAAGTAGCAGTTGGTGAACCAACAGGAGCATCATTAACGGGGGTAGTAGGGGCAATATTCTCGAAGAACAGGGTATTGCCGTATCTTTCACCCACAAAAGCATCCAAGTCCCCATCCCCATCGATATCGGCAAAGGTGGGTGTAGCCAAATACTCCACATCCGTCAGTCCGAAGGGGTTGGTGGCCTCAAGGGTGAAGCTGGGAGCAGACCCCGTTCCCGTGTTGCGGTAGAACCGGGTATTGCCGTTAGCAGCACCAACAAAAGCATCCAAGTCCCCATCTCCATCGATATCGGCAAAGGTGGGTGCAGAATTATACCCCACATCCGTCAGTCCGAAGGGGTTGGTGGCCTCAAGGGTCAAGCTAGGAGCAGACCCCGTTCCCGTGTTGCGGTAGAACCGGGTATTGCCGTCAACAGTACCCACAAAAGCATCCAAGTCCCCATCCCCATCGATATCGGCAAAGGTGGGTGTAGCCACATACCCCACATCCGTTAGTCCGAAGGGGTTGGTGGCCTCAAGGGTGAAGCTGGGAGCAGACCCCGTTCCCGTGTTGCGGTAGAACCGGGTATTGCCGAAATTCTCACCCACAAAAGCATCCAAGTCCCCATCCCCATCGATATCGGCAAAGGTGGGTTTAGCATAAAATCCCACATCCGTCAGTCCGAAGGGGTTGGTGGTCTCAAAGGTGAAGCTGGGAACAGACCCGGTTCCCGTGTTGCGGAAGAAGTCGGTATTGCCTTCATCAGCACCCACAAAAGCATCTAAGTCCCCATCCCCATCGATATCGGCAAAGGTGGGTGCAGAATTATACCCCACATCCGTCAGTCCGAAGTTGGTTTGGGGATTGAATATAGGATCAGCCATGAATTAGTTTTCCTCTGAAGATTTAATCAATTTACTCGTCTGTCGCACTTCCCCCACCCCAGTTAAATAGGGCATTAGGTGTCGTCCGACAAACTGCAACAAACGGGGATAATGGTGAGAAACCGAACCCGTAAGATACGGAACATCACTGTTAATTTGACGACGTATCGCCTCAGCTAACAGGGAAATCCCTCGCCCCCGACTCTCGAAGGGTTTAGCTACCTCCCAAGTGGTATAGCGAATGGTATCAGGTGCTACCCGATGGGTTAACACCCAACCTACTACCTCCTTTCCCTGACGCAAACCCAAACTATTCAAGGGTTCTAGCCGGTCTTTCTCCACAGAAGCGGGCAAAGATAAACCCGCCTCTGGCCAGGAAAATACCTCAAGGGAGGGAGGTAGGGGAAACTTGTTTAACCAATCTACTTTAGCAATATTTTCTGTAGTGGTTTTGCCTAGCAGTAAGGTAATTTGAGGCGGTTGCCATTGTAATCTTTGTAAAATCCCTTCTAATGCCAAAGGAGTCGAGGAACTGGTGGAATAGCTCAAAACTAACTCTTGAAAGCCTTGAGTCTTTAATTCCCTTTCCAAATAAGCCACTAACCTTGTGCCAATCCCTTGTTTTCGATAATCGGGCAACACAAAAAGAGAAATAATTTTCGCCGTTTCCACGTTTAAACGTTCGGCGATCGCCAATCCCACTATTGACCCGTTAATAGAAGCCGAAAGTCCCGTTAATTCCCCTTGGGGTGGGGTTTTTTGCCAACGCTGCCGTAACCGAGGAAAGGTCAATTCATCGTAATCTAGGGCATTACTGCTATTGAGGTGATACACCCGTTGATATTTAACCTCTGATGCCAAACCTTGCGCCCCTACAGGGGAAATTGGCTGATCTGTCGGTAATTGTGCGATCGCCTCAGTAGGTTGGGGTAAACCGGCAATAGGGGGAGTTGCGCCCTTACTGGGGCGTTTGGCCGTAGGTTTGGTGATAACAATGCCTCCACTCTCAGGAAACGTCACCAATCGTTGAATTTCATCCCCCTGTAACCCAATCGTTTCAGGTTGACTAACTCCAGGCAAAACCACTACATCAAACAATTCTTCAATTATACTCTGAAAATATAGCCAGTGCAGGGTTTTACCCGTTTGTAAGTCAATCACCATTAACCCAGATTGGGGGCGATTTCCCTCAGACATAAGGCGTTTTTCTAGAGGTAAGCCGCTAAAACTCTGAGAACGTAATTGAGATAGTCCGACAAAGGCAAAGTTTTGCCAAAAGGCTAACCCGCGCACAAATCCAGGGCAAAATATGATAGGATCGAAGCGTTGATCTTGGATGTAGCCAAATTCCCCTGTCCCAGAATTGAGTAACCACAATTTCCCCTGATACCAACGGGGAGAATGGGGCATGGATAAACCTGTGACAATAATTTCGTTGTGGTTAACATCTATGACGACTCCCCCATCAAGGCGATGATTACGCCATCCAGCCGCCGTATCTGTGGCACTACAGGCAGTGACATAAGCAGGTTTGCCCTCCACCATAGCCAAACCGTTGAGGTGACAACGATCTTCCGGCACTAATTTCGAGATAAATGAGGGTCGCCACAGGGGAACAAAACTATAATCGGGATTAATTGTGGCTAAACAACTAAAATCGGTATTGACAAAAATCACGTTTTGTGCATTGTCTAATACTATTTCATGGGCGTTAACATCCCCGGTGGTGTAAGCGGTGCGGGGGACATAGAGGCGGTCTGCTTCCTGTGATTTTTCCCCACTATCGAGAAGATTATGGAAATCCCAAATTTGATAACGGGTGGTCATGTAGAGGCGATTTGCTGCTACATATAATCCCATTGGTTTGTCGAATAGTCTTTCGTGCAGTTTCAGCCTTCCGTTAGCTTGGCCACTGACAAAAAAAAGGCGGTTAGTTTGGTAGGTGGTAGCAGCAATACTGATGTTTTGCTGTTCCAGCCAGCGAGTTAAGTCAGGGGAAGACGTAACTCTAAGTTGGTTTGCGGATAGGCTCATTTAACTCGTTTTTTCAAAAAAAGTATTAATACTTAGGAATTATAGGTGAATCCTAGCATTTATTAAGCATTTATTATATTAAGGAAAGTAATTCCTGATCATTAAGATAAAAAAAACTTTTATATCCTTAGAGTCCCCTGATTATGATACCTCCAACTCAACCCCAGAACACTTTCCCCCTTAACTACTCAACCCACACGCAACAGAGGGCCCAAAGAGCTTTATTTTGTTCTCCCTTTGAGTTAACCTTATGGGTAGCCATGAAAGATAATAGCGTTCCTCTCCCCAACATCGCAGGAGAAACAGGAGTTCAACAAAGATATACTCAAAAATCTATTTCAGAACAAAGGGTAGAAAAAGAGTTACTCTGGTTAATTAGTGTCGGAATATTACGCCGAGAAGTCGATGGACAGGGAATTACTGATAGTTTTCGCCTAACTCCCTTGGGACGACAATTAACCGCTCAATGGGAGATAACTCGGCAAATTTGGCAAGAACCTTCTTGGTGGGAAAGATTATTAAATACTCTCACTCGGTGGTTTAGTCTGCCCTTCTAAACTAATTTATCTTTCTCTCCCGTTCTGATAAACTTACTCAAATCTACCTACGGTAGGTTTAATGTTATCTTCTTGTTTCATCCTGGCGGTGTCGGCACTCACCAGTCCACAAGCTGACACGGTGGAACTCACCGCCAAAGAAGCTAAATTAATCGATGCATTCAAGTCTCTATCACAATTGAAAGAGCATTTTTCACATTCAAAAACTCTTTCATTTAAAGATAAAATTTCTTTTTTATGCCCACAATTAGAACAGGTTTTACTACTAGCAAACCATCGGTCAGCTATTATTAATTCCGAACCAAACAATTTAGTTTTGTACTCAAGTTGTCTTCGGAACTCATAGAAACCCATATCCTGAACGGCTTTAGCCAATTTTCTCTTAGCTAACATTCCTGATACATTAAGATCCTCAATCACTATCTTGCTGTGGTTTTTGGACAAATAAGTGGTGAGTTTGTGCAGTGTATCTTTACGAATATTAGCTATTTTAAAATGAAGTTTAGCTATTTGCTTCTGAGCTTTTTTCCAATTGTTTGAGCCTTGAACTTTATGTCGGCTTAGATATTGAAGTCTTGCTAATTGTTTTTCGTATTTGCGATAACTTTTAGCTCCTTCAAACACTAAGCCAGTTGATAGAGTAGCTAAAGATTTAACACCTAGATCACAGCCAACTACATCATAAAGTTTATCTGTTGTTTGCTGTTCAAGCTCAATCTTAAAACTGATAAACCATCTATTGGCTTTTTGGCTAATAGTGACAGATGTTGGCTTGTATCCATAAGGTAGTCGCTCATAAGTTTTTAACCAACCAATCACAGGAACTTTTATCTTTTGATGTTCAACTTTGATACTACCATCCAAAGTAAAACTATGATGTCCGTTGGTAGTCCTATCAGGTATTATTTTACCTTCGGATTCCCAACGAAGAGAGTTGATACGCTTACACCCTTTAGTTTAGCTGCTTCTGATATGGTTAACTTACTCATTTGTTCATGATAGCACAACCTTTGAGTAAGTTTAGATAATATTAGTTAGGTTTTTAGCTTCTGTCCCCAGCCCTTGACATTTTGCGCCCAAAAGATTAGCATAAAAATATAGTTGTTTGAGGTCGAATTGATTGCCTATAAAGATTTAAGTGTCAAGAACATGGTTAAGAATCGTCGTTCAGCTAAAAGTATTAACGATGCTGCATGGTCTACTTTTCGTCAATGGTTAGAATATTTCGGAGATAAATATGGGAAAGTAACTGTTGCAGTGTCAACAGGATAAAGCCTATGAAAGCAATAATGGTAGTGGGAACAACTTCTCATGCTGGCAAATCTTTTCTTACCGCAGCCATTTGTCGCATTTTAGCCCGTCAGGGATGGCAAGTTACCCCGTTTAAAGGGCAAAATATGGCTCTTAATGCCTATGTTACCCCTAGTGGCGGAGAAATCGGTTACGCTCAAGCTGTACAAGCTTGGGCCGCTAAAATTGTCCCTAGAGTAGAAATGAACCCTATTTTACTCAAACCCCAAGGAAATATGACCTCCCAAGTCATTATTAAAGGTAAAGTAATCGGGACAACTAAGGCCAGTGAATATTACGAAAATTATTTTAATTTAGGTTGGGAAGCTATTACCTCATCTTTGGAAAGATTAGCCCTTGAATATGATTTTGTCGTCTGTGAAGGGGCAGGAAGTCCAGCAGAAATTAATCTTAAACATCGAGATCTTACTAATATGCGGGTCGCTTGTTATTTAAACGCCCCAACTATTTTAATCGTAGATATTGATCGCGGAGGGGCTTTTGCTCATGTGGTGGGAACTTTACAATTGTTAGAACCACAAGAACGAAATTTAATTAAAGGCATTATTATTAATAAGTTTCGTGGACAGCGATCGCTATTAGATTCTGGTATTGAATGGTTAGAAAACTATGCCGGAATTCCTGTATTAGGGGTGATTCCTTGGCGTGACATTATATTACCAGCAGAAGATTCTTTAGATTTATTAGAAAGGCGATCACGTTCATCTCAATCTGACATTAATATTGTTGTAATGCGTCTACCTCATATTGCTAATTTTACAGATTTTGATCCCCTAGATGCAGAAGAAACCGTATCTTTAAATTATCTAAATCTTAATGAGTCTTTGGGTTATCCCGATGCGGTAATTATTCCAGGCTCAAAAACTACAATTAAAGATTTAATGTCCCTTGATAAAAGCGGTATGGCCCAACAATTACAAAATTATGTGGCAGCAGGTGGAGTTATTTTTGGCATTTGTGGCGGCTTTCAAATGTTAGGACAAACCGTATTTGATCCTGATCAATTAGAAGGAGATGAAGTCTCGTATACGGCATTGAAAATGTTGCCATTAGATACCATTATTACCTCAGAAAAAATTGTGAGTCAAAGACAAACTAACTCCCATTATCCCCAAGCAGGATTACCTATTATGGGGTATGAAATTCATCAAGGAATAACCAGGATAAGTCAATCTTTAAGCAGATTTAATGTTGTCAAAATTAATCCTCTATTTGATGATCCAAATTTAGGTTATGTGAATGAATCTAAATCAATTTGGGGTTGTTATTTACACGGAGTATTTGATAATGGGGCCTGGCGACGCACTTGGTTAAATTATCTACGAAATCGCCGAGGATTACCCTCTTTACCCACAGGAATTGCTAATTATCGAGAACAACGAGAAGCTAATTTAGACGCACTAGCTGATTTAGTTGAAGAATTTGTCGATTTAACACCCGTTTTACCCAAATGAATTATCAATTATGAATTATGAATTATGAATTATGAATTATGAATTATGAATTATGAATTATGAATTATGAATTATGAATTATGAATTATGAATTATGAATTATGAATTATGAATTATGAATTATGAATTATGAATTATGAATTATGAATTATGAATTATGAATTATGAATTATCAATTATCAATTATCAATTATCAATTATCAATTATGAATTATCAATTATGAATTATCAATTATGATGCTAAGAAACAAACCATCAAACCCTCTCCTCACCCCCTCACCCCCTCACCCCCTCACCCCCCCCAATAAGTAATTTAGATGCTTAACAGCTTAGGTGGTCATAATTAAACTATGTTATGTTATTGCGAGCGTAACCAAGTGGAGCGAAGCAATCACAAGGGTTAAGGAGGTTTTATGACAGTTCAAGTTCGATTTTTACCTGATGATATTACCATTGAGGCTCAAGTGGGTGAACCAATGTTAGAAGTGGCTAAACGAGCCGGAATCTTCATTCCTACAGGTTGTTTAATGGGATCATGTCACGCTTGTGAAGTAGAGTTAGAAGATGGAACCCCCATCTGTGCCTGTATTAGCGCGATTCCGGTAGGAACTAAATCTCTCACCATTAATATTTACAGCGATCCGGCCTGGTAATTTTACAGATTTTAAAGTTTTGTATCGAAAAATGAAGACGAAAACCCTATTTTATGACTATATATTGCGAAATATTACAGAGGATTAAGAAGTAAAGCACCGGAGTGAATAACGGTAGATTTAAGAGAAGAAGGGACTTAACGACTAAGTATACTGACTAGATTTGAGGTAGGTTAACATAAATTAGAGGGGCAAGACTTAATGTTTCGTTACAAAAAGAGTCGATTTTTTTTAATAAGACGTAACAAATAATGTCCCAAGGGCATTGTATAAAATTATCTTGAAGGGTAAGCAAGAAAAACGCAGGTTATCTTGAAGATCCTCTGAACCGCCTTCCCTGATTTCCGAGATAACCATATAATGTTTTCTCAGGTTTCTTTAAAAAAATTTGCAAGGAACTGAGGAAATGGCGGAGATTAGAGACTGTTGGCAACCGTTGAGGTTACTAGAGCAGCATAATCAACCCGAAAGGGGGCTTGTTATTTTCCATTCCCACTCAACTAAAAGTCAAGTAGGAGATTAATTAAATGTTTGACGCATTTACCAGAGTTGTTTCTCAAGCTGATGCCCGTGGTGAGTATCTATCTACCTCTCAGCTTGATGCTCTAAGTGCTATGGTTGCTGAAAGCAACAAACGTATGGATTCTGTTAACCGCATCACCAGCAACGCTTCTACCATCGTTGCTAACGCTGCTCGCGCTTTATTTGCTGAGCAACCCCAGTTAATCAATCCCGGTGGAAATGCTTATACCAGCCGTCGCATGGCAGCTTGCTTGCGCGACATGGAAATCATCCTACGCTATGTCACCTACGCTACCTTCTCTGGCGATGCAAGCATCCTCGAAGATCGTTGTTTAAACGGACTTCGTGAAACCTATGTTGCTTTAGGTGTTCCTGGTGCATCTGTTGCTGCTGGCGTTGCCAAAATGAAAGAATCTGCTCTTGCTATCGTTAATGATCCCAACGGAATCACCCGTGGAGATTGTACTGCCATCGCTTCTGAAATCGCTGGCTACTTTGATCGCGCTGCTGCTGCCGTTGCTTAATGAAAACCCCAAGTGGTTAATAAGCAATCAAACAGGATTTCAAGACCGTTTCTAGGAAAACTTAGCAAAAAAAATCGGGAGATACCAAAACTATGAAAACCCCCTTGACTGAAGCAGTTTCTGCAGCCGATTCCCAAGGACGTTTCTTAAGCAGCACTGAAACTCAAGTTGCTTTTGGACGTTTCCGTCAAGCTTCTGCCAGCTTAGCTGCGGCTAAAGCATTGACCGAAAAATCTGGTCAGTTGGTTCAAGGTGCTGCTAATGCAGTTTACGCCAAATTCCCTTACACCATCCAAATGTCAGGTCCCAACTTTGCTGCAGATCAACGCGGTAAAGACAAGTGCGCTCGTGACATCGGTTACTATCTCCGTATGGTGACCTACTGTTTAGTTGCTGGTGGAACCGGCCCCATGGACGAGTACTTAATCGCTGGTATCGATGAAATCAACCGTACCTTTGATTTATCTCCTAGCTGGTATATTGAAGCTCTCAAATACATCAAATCTAACCACGGTTTAAGTGGAGATCCTGCTGTAGAAGCTAATTCCTACATCGATTACGCCATCAACGCACTAAGCTAGTTAGCTAGATAGTGCTAATGACCTGGAAAGGCAGGGGGTTGTTAGCTAATTAAGTTAGCAATCGTCTGTTTCTCCAGGTCTTGCTATATCTAATCCCATCAGTAGAATAGCTAGGAGTTTAAGCATGACAAGTTTAATGGCAGCCCAACGTTTAGGATTTGAGCCGTTTGCTACCACATCTCCTGTTGAATTACGGGGTAAATCGACGGAAGCAGAAGCAGAAGTATCTATCCGTGCTGCTTATCGTCAAGTCTTGGGCAACGAGCATTTAATGTCAAATGAACGGCTGATCAGTGCTGAGTCTTTGTTGCGTAATGGCAGCATCTCCGTTAAAGATTTTGTCAGGGCGATCGCACTCTCAGAACTTTACCGCGATAAATTTTTCCATAGCAATCCGCAAAATCGCTTTATCGAACTCAATTATAAACATTTATTGGGCAGGGCTCCCTACGATCAGGCGGAAATTGCCTACCATAGTGATCTCTATAATCAAGAGGGATACGAAACCGAGGTCAACTCTTACATCGACTCTCCTGAATATCAAGAAAACTTTGGCGATTCGATTGTTCCCTACTATCGCGGATTTACTACCCAACGCAATCAGAAAACCGTAGGCTTTAGCCGCATTTTCCAATTGTATCGGGGCTATGCCAGCAGCGATCGCACTCAAGGCAAAGGAAATCAAGGAATTTTAGTTCAGGAAGTAGCCCGCAATAGTGCTTCTCCTGTCTATATTGGTTCAACAGCAGAAATTCTAGCTGGAGTTTCTGGAGGAAGTCGAGGTCATTTCTATCGACTGCGGGTGTTACAAGGAGCGATCTCAGGCAGAAGCCCCCAAGTACGCCGTAGTACCGTAGAATACTTGGTTCCCTACGAACAATTATCAGGCAAATTGCAACAAATTAACCGTCAGGGCGGAAAAGTGACCACTATCACCCTGGCTTAATCAATATTCAGGCTGGTCTTAAAAAGGAGAATTTTTAATGGCGATTACAACAGCAGCTTCTCGTCTGGGTACGTCAGCATATAGTGATGCGTCTCCCGTTGAACTCCGTTCTAACTGGAGTCAAGCAGATGCTAAAGCCGTAATCCGGGCGGTCTATCGTCAGGTATTGGGCAACGACTATATTATGGAATCTGAGCGTCTTAAGAGTGCCGAGTCTCTCTTTACCAACGGTTCTATCAGTGTCAGAGAATTTGTTCGGGCCGTGGCTAAATCAGAACTTTACAAAAATAAGTTCTTTTCTAGCAATTTCCAAACACGGGTGATTGAACTCAACTACAAACACCTGTTAGGACGAGCTCCCTACGATGAGTCAGAAGTAGTCTATCACCTTGATCTTTATGAAAATCAAGGATTTGAGGCTGATATTGACTCTTATATTGATTCTATGGAATATCAAGAAAACTTTGGGGAAAATATTGTTCCCTACTACCGAGGTTTTAATACCCAAATCGGACAAAAAACCGTTGGGTTTACCCGGATGTTTCGCCTTTATCGGGGTTATGCTAACAGCGATCGCTCTCAAATTGAAGGCAATACCGTGCGTTTAGCCACTGAATTAGGGCAAAATGCGGCTTCATCTGTAGTTGGCCCTTCGGGTGCTAATGAGGGTTGGGCTTATCGCGCTTCTAAAGCAGGTGTCACCCCCAGTAAAGCCTTAGGAGGAACAGTTCCTTTTGGTAGTACCTCCCGCAAAGCTTATCGGATAGAAATTGCCGGTATTGGGGCTAACGGGGCTTCAAGTTATCCCAGTGTGCGTCGTAGCAATAAAGCTTTGATTGTACCTTTTGAAGAATTATCAGCCACTCTACAACGTATTAACCGTTCTGGTGGTAAAGTCGCTAACATTACCCCTGCTAGTCTCTAATTAACATCTTGGGGCATTAATTTAGACTGGTTGCCATAAGCAAAAGGTTTATTTGATGCCCCTCCTTACTCTTAATATAACTTTAGGAAATTGTTAGTCATGTTAGCTTGCCCTGCGAGAAGCCCCGCACCGCTTCGGTCGGTGTCGGGATGAGAGCAGGGGCCGAGATTGACAACAAAGCTTGTGATTATTGTACATGATTTCTTTCTAGGGATTGACAATTATCCCCTAAGTATTTTATAATATGGAAAATGTGTTCAGTTGATAAAAGTGTTAAACCTTAACTACGCTTATCGAATTTATCCTGATGCCAGTCAAGAGAAAGAATTGCTTGAATGGCTAGAAATTTGTCGAGGTGTTTATAATTACGCCTTGGCAGAAAGAAAAGAATGGATAAATTCTCGTAAATGTCAGGTTAACGCTTGTAGTCTTCATTCTGAATATATCATACCTGCTCACCAGCCCTTTCCCGACTATTATAAACAGAAAAAAGCCTTAACAATAGCTAAAAAACAATATCCAGAACTTAAACGAGTTCAATCTCAGGTATTGCAAGAGGTTATGGGTCGTTTGGATAAAGCGTTTAACTTTTTCTGGAAACGAAGTTTTGGTTTTCCTCGTTTTAAGAAATATGGTCAGTTTCGCTCAATTAATTTTCCTCAATTCACGGAAAATCCGATAACAGGGTATCAATTAAAACTCCCAAAAATAGGGGATGTTCTAATTAATCTACACCGCCCTATTCCTGATGGATTTATCGTTAAACAAGTTCAGATAGTTAAAAAAGCTTCTGGTTGGTATGCTGTCATTTGTATTCAATCAGATGTCAAAATACCTTCTGCAAAGCCTCAAGGAAAATCTTTGGGTATTGATTTGGGGCTGGAGAAATTTATTGCCACATCTCTTGGGGAACTGATTGCTAGACCCAAGTTTTTTGTCGAACTTCAAAGTAAGCTTAAATGGCTACAACGAAAACTAGCCAAAAAACAAAAAGGGTCTAAAAATCGACTTAAAGCTATTCAAAAAGTAGCTAGACTTCATGAACATATTTACAACACTCGTAAAAACTTTCATTATCAAGTAGCTCATCATCTTTGTGACCAATCGAACATAATCTTTGCTGAGGATTTAAACTTAAAAGCCATGTCTAGAGGGATGCTATGCAAGCATACTCTTGATGCGGGTTTTGGTGTTTTTTTGGAATCATTGAAGCACGTTGCTTGGAAACGAGATGTTTATTTTGAGAAAGTTGACGCTAATTTTACCAGTCAAATATGTCCCAATTGTAGCGTAGTAACTGGTAAAAAAGAACTGTCTCAACGAGTACATGATTGTTCTCATTGTGGTTTTTTAACCGATAGGGATGTTGCTTCAGCTATGGTTGTTGAGCAACGTGGACTTGCAGCCCTCGGACTGGGGGTCAAGCTGCCTGTGGAGGAAGATGTCATCGGGGATATCCCTAAAAAGGTATCTAGAGCGTCCCGTAGAAGCCCCGAAAGCCTCATAGTGATATGGGGAAGCCCGCGCTATACTGCTCTTAGCAGTTAGCGTCGGGAGGATGTCACGTCAATCATTAGTTGGATCAAGTAGCACATCAGCTAGTCGTGTCTTTGTTTACGAAGTTACGGGATTACGTCAAAATGAGGAAAGTGACAAAAATAATTATCCTTTTCGTCAGAGTGGTAGTGTCTTCGTTAACGTTCCTTATAGCCGCATGAATGAACAAATGCAGCGAATTACCCGTTTAGGTGGTAGGATTGTTGGTATTAAGCCATTAGTAGATGCTTAAGGCAATTATGGTGTCTCATTCCTCTCAATTTAAGTTAATGGGACTATCGGCGGATGATTCATTCGCCGATAATCCAGCTTATACGGTAGAATTGGCCTTAAACAATCTCCAACAGACTGATGATCCCGGTGCGCGTTATTATTCTGCTTGGTGGATTGGACGATTTCGGGTAGATGATCCGGTGGCCATTGATGCTTTAATGATGGCTTTAGAGGATGAAAGCGATCGCTCTCCTGATGGAGGTTATCCTTTACGCAGAAATGCAGCTAAAGCTTTGGGAAAATTAGGCGATCGCCGAGTTGTTCCTGGGTTGCTTAAAGCTTTGGAATGTCCTGATTATTATGTGCGAGAGTCGGCGGCCCAAGCGTTGGAAATGTTGGGGGATAGTCGGGCCATAGAATCTTTGGTCAAGTTACTTGATGGGGGGGTAGAAGCAGCGCAACAAGTAACTGGGAAACCCCATCTAGTTCAACCTTATGAGGCTATTTTAGAGGCGTTGGGTACTTTAAACGCAACTGAAGCAAGTGGTTTAATTGAGCCATTTTTAGAGCATTTTATCCCAAAAGTTAAATATGCGGCGGCACGGGCCATGTACCAATTAACCGGGAATGATTGTTATGGACAACGACTGGTGTTAGCTTTGCAGGAAAAGGATTTACAAGTACGTCGTTCGGCCTTGATGGATATGGGGGCTATTGGCTATTTGAATGGGGCCGAAGCGATCGCTAATACTTTAGCAGAAAATAGCTTAAAGTTAATTGCTTTAAAGGGAATTTTAGAGAGTCATGTGGGCCAACAATCTGTAAATTCAGGGTTATCTGAAGATAGTATTCGGGTTATGAAGCTTATGGATGGGCTACTCTGAGATATTTCCTGGTTGACAATTTTATTCTCCCGATATCTTGGTGTAAAATGTATAATAAGTTACAATACTTAAGATGGTGGGTTACGACGCGCCTTAAAACTTATTAGTTTTTCATCAAAATCATAGCCGCTTCTAACCCACCCTACGAACTATAAGCTTAACTTATCACCACAGATACGGGAGACAGCATGTCAGCAGGTGAAAGTAGGCTGAGTTGTTCTTAGCTTGCCTATGGAGGTTAGCGGACTCGAACCGCTGACATCCTGCTTGCAAAGCAGGCGCTCTACCAACTGAGCTAAACCCCCAAGTGTTTTTTCTGGTTTAAAATTTACCAGAATTTTATTCACTTTTGTTATTATATACACATAGCTTTTCAGTTGTCAAGTCTTTTGTGTGAATTTTTCTCATGACTTATTGCGTCCTTAGCTTCTATAAATTCGTTAGATTGTCCGATTTTAGGGAAAAACAAGAACCTTTACTCGAAGTTTGCCAAAAAAACGCCATTAAAGGCACTATTCATCTATCATTGGAGGGCATTAATGGTACGATTGCTGGAACAGCTTCTGATATTGAGATGGTGATTAATTATTTATGCAATGATTCTCGTTTTTTTGACTTAGAAACTAAACAATCTTTAGTGATAATCTGCCTTTTGCGCGGATGAAAGTACGCTTAAAACAAGAAATTGTGACTTTAGGAATGCCTGAAATTAATCGAGTGAAACGGTGGGAAATTATGTTAATTCTCATGATTGGAATGAGTTAATTTGATCCTGAAGTAACGGTTATTGATACGAGAAATACTTATGAAGTAGATATCGGTACTTTTCAGGGGGCTATTAATCCTCATACTCATTCTTTTCGAGAATTTCCTGATTATGTACGTCAAAATTTAGATCCTAATAAAAATACAAAATTGCTATGTTTTGTACGGGAGGTATTCGCTGTGAAAAAGCAACTTCTTTTTTGTTAAAACAAGGATTTAAAGAAGTTTATCATCTTAAAGGTGGTATTTTAAAATATTTAGAAGAAGTTCCTCAAAATGAAAGTTTATGGCAAGGAGAATGTTTTGTTTTTGATGAAAGAATTACTGTTAAACATGAGTTAGAAGAAGGAAGTTATGAGATGTGTCTGGGTTGTGGTCATCCTATTTCTCAGGAAGATAAACGGTCTTCTGAGTATGAACAAGGGGTTTCTTGTCCCTATTGTTTTTCGACTTTATCTCCTGAAAAATTAGCACGTCAACGGGAAAAAACAACGACAGTTAAAAAAGACACAAAACAG